>NZ_DALZYO010000015.1:0-46104 GCF_031988165.1 Neobacillus sp. | reverse complement strand
AAAGTTAGAGATGTAGCGGCGGTTAAAAGGGCTCGTTATCAGAATCCCATCAATTCCTTGTTCCGAAAAATCCGATCTCAATTTATCTATTTTTTCCATTAGTCTCCACTCTCCATTTCTAATTCACTTAAGGATAAAAATATTTTATCACAACCTGACAATTCCGACTAATCCGAACTTAGGTTGAAGCCTCTTTCACTTGTACATTATTAATTTGATACTCATAATTAATGGAATAACCAATGAAAATTCCATATACGATATATAAACAAATCGAAGTAATAATTGTATCCCTGTTTAAATCAGCCAACGGTTTTATTCCGGGAAACAGAGGATTGAGAATAAAAAACACCAATAAGAATAGGATGACTCCAAATCCTAGTCCAAACCAAAAACCTTTGAATTTTCTTAAAACTGCATAATAAACAAACGCAACGATGATAGATAACACACCAATTAATATAATTGATAGAACTATTCCCTGCCACCCTTTTTTCCAATCACCCAGCATCCATGGTTCTAGTATGACATCAGGGCGAATTTCTGTAAAATTAAAATAGTAGGCCAAATAGCCAATAATTCCCCAAAAAACCCCTCCAAATAAACCTGTCCAAAAAACCATAACAGAAAAAGACATGGGCTTCGGATAATTTGTTGGTTTCTGTTCGTATGACATATAAACAACCTCCGTATTCTCTATTTGTACTCTTATCATATCCCTGGCTTTTTCATGCTTTTCATCTAAAAAGGAAATCACTATAGCAAATTCCATCCTATTATGCCCTTAGAAGTTCAATCCTTACATATAAAAAAAAATTATTATTTAAATGGAATTATTATGTCATTCCTAGAGGTTTTTTCATTTTTCTAGTAGAATACTTGTAAGTACAAACAGATTTTATCATTTTCTGCTATTGTGCAACTTTTGATTAGGCTGGTGTAAAAAATATGTCCAATTCTCAAAAACCCGTTTATGGTGGCCAAGCGGTCGTTGAAGGAGTTATGTTTGGTGGCAAACATCATTATGTGACTGCGGTTCGTAGAAAAGATCGCTCTGTTGAATACTTTCATCTGCCCCGTAAGACTAATCCTTATTTTACTATCTTGAAAAAAATTCCGTTTATTCGCGGAATTATTGCGATTATTGAAGCAAGTGCAAATGGGTCCAAACATTTAAATTTTTCTACAGAAAGATTTGATGTTGATCCAAAAGATGATGAAACGATAAAAGAAAAAGAAGTCTCCAAGTTGACCATGTACTTAGGAGTAGCTGTGATTGGGGTAATTTCCTTCTTATTTGGAAAATTTGCGTTCACGTTAATTCCAGTTTTCTTAGCAGTGCTAACAAAACCAATTTTCCCATCGGATTTTGCTCAGGTTTTAGTGGAAGGCTTCTTTAAACTTCTACTTCTCCTAAGTTATATCTACTTTGTCTCACTTACCCCGCTTATAAAAAAAGTGTTTCAATATCACGGTGCTGAGCATAAAGTAATAAATACCTATGAAGCTGGAGTTGAATTGACCGTTGAAAATGTTCAAGCCCATTCCCGCCTGCATTATCGCTGTGGAAGCAGTTTCATCCTTTTTACAGTCATCGTTGGTGTTTTTGTCTATTTGCTAGTACCAACAACTCCCCTTTGGTTAAGGGTCGTAGATCGTCTTCTATTAATACCGGTTGTGCTAGGAATTGCTTTTGAAGTCCTGCAAATTACGAATAAGCTCAGAGATATTCCCGTGCTAAAGTATTTAGGGCTTCCGGGACTTTGGCTACAGCTATTAACGACGAAAGAGCCTAATAACGACCAAGTAGAAGTGGCAATTCTTTCCTTTAATGAGTTGTTAAAAAGGGAAAAACAAACGGAGTACGAAATGGATAATGAAGAAATTGTTTAAATCTTTGTTTGTAAGTGTTTAAAAGATAATAAAAATGCTTAAGATGCTCTTAGGGAGGTGGCTTTCTTGAAAAATCGGACATCCGTTTTTGTTGTCTGGGGACTTATTATTCTTGCCCTTATTGGCCTTTTTAGTCAATTTACAGTTAATCCTGCCGGTTTCATTCAGAAATTAGCTGGCATTGTAATAATCGGATTCGCCATTTATTTCCTTGTTCGGAAGTTTTTACATTCCAGCCCTCAAAGAAAAGAGCAGCGGGCATTTCTTAAAGCAGCAAAAAAGTCAAAAAAACGATTGCAGCAAAAGAGTGGAGATACTACTGTTAAAAGCTCCTCTCTTGGGACGTTAACAACATTAAAGAAAAGCAGCAAGACAAAAAAGAAATCTCCCTCTCATTTAAAAGTAATTGACGGCAAAAAGGGCAAAAAGAAAAATCGAGCGTCCTTTTAGACTCTCGATTTTTTTATGTTTTTTTCCCTTTTTCATTAATAACTCCAGTTCTGCAAAAACTTTTTTGCTTGAGCTCTGCCTACCTCAAAAAGTTTTTTCTTCTTTTCTTCTGTTAAATGAAATTCGGTTGTTAGCACACCTTCCGCAGGGATAAAGATGATGTTCTTTACATGCCTTTTGGATATATACCTTGAGTCATGGGCATCCTTCATCGTCTCAAACAAGGCAGCAAATAATTGAATAGCATTTTTTATTTTATGTTTTTCATGTTCATACTCACTTGAGCTTAATTTGATGCCAAGTACGGGTCTCTCCTTTTGAACATTTTCCGTATCAAAAAGCCACATCGGGAAATTACTTAGAACCCCGCCGTCCACTATGATGTTCCATCCATCCATTGATCGGATTTTAACTGGTTCAAAAAAATAAGGTATACTGCAACTCATCCTGATTGCCTTTGCAATCGGAAAGGAACCAGGTGAGATTCCATATTTTCGTAAATCATCAGGTAGAACGACCATTTGTCCATTAGAAAGGTCTGAAGCAATCACTCGTAGTGTTTGGGGAGGCAAATCTGAGAAGGTTCTTAAGCCCTTTGCTTCGAGCTTCTCCTTAATCCATTTTTCAAGTTCATTTCCTTTATATAGTCCCAGCTTCCAATAGACAAACAGCCATTTAGCAATCGGAAAAGGAATGACTGTTTTACGGGCATCTAGCAATTTAGAAAGATCAAGCTCATCGACCAATTGAAAAATTTCTTTACTCGTGTAACCAGCTGCAATAAACGCGGCAACGATAGACCCTGCACTTGTTCCAGCGACCCTTACAAACTGTAACCCCCTGCTTTCAATTTCTTCGTAGGCTCCGATTAGAGCAATCCCCTTTACTCCTCCTCCAGAAAAAACGCCGTCTATTTTCATGGCAGACTCTCCTTAAGATGAACTCATTGTTACATCTTTAAGCAACTTATTGCGAAAATAGTACGGCGGACAGGAATAAAATTTTTTAATTAGATTGATAGCTTAGGAGAAGGAAATTTCCAATCCTCGTTGTTAACCAAATTACAATTTTACTTTTTGTAGTCGCAATGCATTAAGGACAACAGAGACAGAACTGAACGCCATTGCAGCACCGGCAAGCCATGGGGCAAGTAATCCGAGGGCTGCGACTGGAATACCAAGCGAATTATACGCTAGAGCCCAGAAAAGATTCTGCTTAATATTTGTAATCGTTCTTTTACTCATGAAAATAGCATCGGCAATACTATTCAAGTCCCCACGAATAAGCGTTATATCGGCTGCTTCCATTGCAACATCGGTTCCAGTACCAATTGCCATTCCAATATCTGCCACAGCAAGCGCTGGGGCATCGTTAATTCCATCACCGACCATAGCAACTTTTTTTCCTTCAGCTTGCAGTTTTCTGATTTCATCAGCCTTTCCTTCAGGAAGAACCTCCGCTATTACTTGTTCAATCCCTGCTTGTACTGCAATGGCCTTTGCCGTTTGCTGATTATCCCCTGTGATCATTATGACATCTAATCCCATTTTTTTCAGACGTCTTATCGCCATTTTTGACGTTCCTTTAATGGTATCGGCAACTGCTACCGTACCCGCGTACTGACCATTTATTGCAGCAAGCATAGCTGTTTTTCCTACCGTTTCTAATTCAAACATTTTTTTCAGGGCAGTCGCTACACCCACGTTATACATGTTCATTAATTTTTTGGTACCGACTAAAACTTCATTTCCATCAATAACTGCTTTTATTCCGTAGCCAGGTATGGCTTCAAATTCTGAAACATCCTTCATTGGAATCCCTTTTTCTTTAATGCCTTTAACAATTGCCTCTGCAAGCGGGTGTTCCGATTGCTTTTCGGCAGAACCTACTAATGCTAAAAATTCTTCCTCTAACCATGATTTGGCTGGGAAAATATCTGTTAAAACAGGAGTTCCGTTTGTAACCGTACCTGTTTTATCGAGGACAATTGTGGTGATTCGGTGGGTCATCTCCAAATGCTCTCCACCTTTAAACAAGATTCCATATTCGGCAGCACGACCGGAACCGGCCATAATGGAAGTTGGAGTCGCTAAACCTAAGGCACACGGACAGGCAATGACAAGGACAGCAATCATTTTTTCTAGTGCCTCTGCGAAATTTCCAGGAGCTGCCCAAACATACCAAATGATAAAAACAATAACAGCAAGAGCTACCACGATTGGGACAAATACACCAGAAATTTTATCAGCAAGACGTTGAATAGGGGCCTTGGAGCCTTGTGCTTCTTCTACTACTTTAATGATCTGTGCTAAAGCAGTATCCCTGCCGACTTTTGTTGCTTGGACTTTTAGGAAACCATTTTTATTAAGGGTTGCACCGATCACGTCATCCGCAATTTTTTTATCTACTGGGACACTTTCACCGGTTAACATGGATTCATCAATAGCTGATTGACCTTCAACAATTATTCCGTCAACTGGAATCTTTTCACCAGGTTTAATATGAAGGATATCGCCAACGACTACTTCCTCAAGTGGAATTTCCTGTTCTATACATCCACGTTCCACCGTTGCAGTCTTAGCTTGTAGACCCATCAATTTTTTGATTGCTTCTGAAGAACGCCCTTTTGCTTTCGCTTCAAAAAGCTTTCCTAAAATAATCAAGGTAATAAGAACAGCACTTGTCTCATAGTAGAGATCAACTTTGGGAGCACTTTCACTTAGGGTCATCATGGATAAATATAGGCTGTAAAAATAGGCTGCTGAGGTACCTAAAGCAACGAGTACATCCATATTGGCACTCTTATTTTTAAGTGCTTTATAGGCACCAATATAAAATTGGCCGCCAATTATAACCTGAACGGGAGTAGCCAAAAGTAACTGGAACCAAGGATTCATAAATATTTCAGGAACCCAAATAAAAGAGGTAAACGAAAAATGGCCAACCATCGCCCATAGCAGGGGAAAGGACAGAATCGCCGAAAAAATAAACTTTTTCGTTTGTTTGGCAATTTCTTTTTGCCGATGGTCGCTCGTATCTTTCGAATCTTCTTTAATTCGTGCACCATAACCAAGGCCTTCTACTTTTTTAATAACTTCAGAAGTCGTGAGCATGGAGCCGTTAAACTCGACTGTTGCTTTTTCAAGTGCCAAATTCACATTTGCCTTGACTACGCCATTTAACTTATTTAGTCCTTTTTCAATTCTTGCTGAACAGGCAGCACAAGTCATTCCGGTAATATCAAACTCTGCCTTTTCTGTGACAACATCATATCCTAAATCCTTGATTTTTTGTTCGATCTCCTCCGCATTTATTTTTTCTGGATCATACTTGATTGCGGATTTTTCCAATGCAAGATTTACCGTAGCTGACTCGACACCTGTAAGTTTATTAAGACCTTTTTCAATTCTTGTCGCACATGCTGCGCAAGTCATCCCAGAAATTTGCAAATTTGTCTCTTTTAAGCTTTGACTCATAAAAGCCAACTCCTTATACCCCATATAGGTATATATTATTGTAAAAAGAACGTGCTAGCAATTAGCACGTCTTTTACCTATTTATTTCACGTCGAAACCTTGGTCATCTATCGTTTCTTTTATTTTTTCCAATGAAACCTGTTGAGGATTAAATTCGACATCAACAGTAGCAGCTTTTAGATTTACTTTAACAGTATGAATACCGGTTAGTCCACCTACACTTCCTTCTACTGCATTCACACAATGATTGCAAGACATTCCTTGTACGTTTAGCGTTACCTTTTCCATAAATAAACACCCTTTCAACATAAAATTTGATTCTATTGTAATTGTGGTATGCTTTTTCATATTCATTTTACTATACCCCCCTACCCTATGTAAAGAGATCATTTTTATTTTTTACAATTATTTTTTCCGTTTTCCATTTTTGTTCACAAGTTAAACTTAAATAGGTACAACGTTTGCATCCGATTCCAATTCCAAAGGCAAAGAAAGCACTGATAAGTCAGTGCTTTCTTTACTATATTTCAGTAGTTTTATTTTGTGATAAGGAATATCCTATTCCTTTTTTGTTGGCATTTGTCAGCCGCCTTCTACACAAGTAACAGTGGAACTACCAACAATGGTATTTATTTCTTTAAGCAGCGTTCCAAGGATATCAGCTTCAACAAATGTTTCTAGTATTTCTTCCGTTAGTGGCACTTTATACTTATTAAATACATCTACTGTGTTTTCCCAAACTTCAACTATAGCTTTTGGCGACATATTAGATTGAATGACCATATTAACCCCCTCCATTTATTTGATTGGTGCAATCCACATCATTAAAATGCCAACTAGGCAATTTTAAGGTCTTAAATACTATGATCTCTTATCCCTTCATGAAGAGATAGGCATGTATGGAGTATGAGTTGTACATTAGGGACTTTGCTTTTTATTCAATCATAGAGACCAATATGTTAATGTGTCAAATATTCCTAAGAGTAGCATAAAAATGCCGGCTAACCGTTGAACAAAGGTACCAAATTTTCTTCCCTTTTTCATTAACACACCACTCCCACCAAGATACCAAATAATGAAAATGATAATTAAAAGTGGTAAGGCCGTTCCAAGAGCAAATATGGATGGGAGTATAAATCCATAGGGGCTTGACAACACGGCCGGCATTAATGTGACAAAAAATAGGATAAACATTGTCGGACAAAAAGCTAGAGAAAAACTAAGTCCAAGCATAAAGGAACCAAATCGATTTTCCTGCTTGTAATCCTTGGACCACTTAAATAAATTGACAGTCCCTTTCAATTTTATTAAGCCTAACATATACAATCCCACAAGGATTAAGATGGGACCCATAATCTTCCGCATCCAGGGAAAATATAGCGTTAGATTCTGTTCAATCCCTTTGCCCAACAACCATACTAATCCACCTAATAAAGAGAATGCAACTACTTTCCCCAATGTGAAACAGAAAACATCCTTCCACACAATTTTCGTTTGAATGGAACTGTTTCCATACAACGTAACTGCGCTGATATTGCCAGTAAGCTGACATGGTGCAAGTGCTCCCACAAGTCCTAATAGTAACGCAAAAATAATAGGCCAGGATTCTAAATTATTGGCCAAATTAAAAAACGGTTTACTTAGGATAGAACTTATTTCACTTAGTAAGCTATACATATAATCACCCAAAACTTTTTATTAATAGAATGACGATAGCATAATAAAATGCAGAAAGTGTGGAGAAATGGGATTGTTCCAATAATAGTCGTTAATTTCCAAAGTACCAGGTCCCATTTTTTTGGGGTACAAAAAAAGAGCATCAGGAGGTACTGATACTCTAACGGTCTATTACTATTTAAATACGTTTTGCGCCAATATATTTTGGCTTCCAATAGCTGTTAGAAGTGTAGGTAACGATAACACCTTTTGACGATGATGCCATAATCATCTTACCGGCTCCAATATACATGGCAACATGTGTTGGTTTACTTGCTTTATTTGGTGCAAAGAACATTAAGTCTCCAGCCTGTAATGAACCTACACGATACCCTTTTGTGTAGAACATGTCGGATGCCGTACGTGGCAATACCTTCCCAGCTTTACCGAATGAATATTTAACAAGACCTGAGCAGTCGAAGCCACTCGGTGTTATTCCGCCCCATCGATATGGAACACCGAGATTTGCTTTTGCAACTGAGATTGCTTTTGTATGATAGTAGGCCGCTTCTGCTTTTTCACCCGTAGTGGCAAACACTGAGCTAAGTCCAATTGTGATTGCAAGTGCAAAGATGAATTTTTTTAGCATAATGTTATTCCCCCTTGAAGTGATTTGCTTTGATACTCATACTATACAAGGAAAGAATAACAAGGACGTCACAGTAAGATTACAGTTCGATTAAAAAACTATTTCGATATAGTTCACAGAAGTTGTGACCCCTTCTACTTGTCTTTTTTAATATAGAAAAGAGGATGGAAAAATGAATCTCCATCCCCGTTTATTTCATCTATAAACCACATCTTAATTGGGCACCACAATTTGTACATGTATTACAACCGCCAATTTCTTTTACTTTTCCTTTGCGGCAGACAGGACATGTATTCCCAATCTCAGAGCCAATTGTTACATCGGTTGAACGTAGGTCGCTGATCGTGTCAACTAGTACAACATGTTGCTTTGGTTTTTCCTCAAATATTGATAATTGTTCGTTTGTGTTTTCCTCAGCTTTAAGTGTTAAAACCTGAGTGTCACGAGATCCATCTACATAAACAGTACCGCCTTTAGCATTGCCTCGGTATAGGCGCTCGTAAACTTTTTCTACCTGTTCGACACTATATCCTTTTGGTGCATTGACGGTTTTACTGATTGAACTGTCAATCCAACGCTGAATCACACATTGAACGTCTGCATGTGCTTCTGGTGCCAGTTCCATTGCTGCAACAAACCAGTTAGGTAGATTGTCTGGATCCGCTTCAGGGTGCTGGTCTAAATATTCTTGAACAATATCTGCTTTTACCTCGATAAATTTACCAAGACGTCCACTACGGAAATAAGAGAATGAGAAATAAGGCTCTAGTCCAGTGGAAACCCCAACCATGGTCCCAGTGGATCCCGTTGGAGCAACAGTTAGCAAATGTGAATTTCTTATTCCATTTTCTAAAATCGCTTGTCGGACATCATCAGGCATTTTTTTCATAAAGCCTGTGTCAATGAAAGCTTGTCGCAATCGATTGGTGTCTTCCTGTGATTCTCCAGTTAAGAATGGAAAGCTACCCTTTTCTTTAGCTAATTCGACAGATGTTCTATATGCTGTGGTAGCAATTGTTTCAAATACTTGATCAATTAATTTGTTTCCTTCTGGTGAGCCGTACTCTGTTTCACAGTAGATAAGTAAATCGTGAAGACCCATAACTCCGAGCCCCACGCGCCGCTCACCTAGTGCTTGCTTTTTGTTTTCTTCAAGGAAGTATGGTGTAGCGTTGATTACGTTATCTTGCATCCTTACTCCTATAGTGACAGTTTGTTTGAGTTTTTCAAAATCAACCGTTTTTGTTTCCTTATCAGCCATTTCCGCGAGATTAACCGCCGCAAGGTTGCACACAGAAAAAGGTGCAAGAGGTTGTTCACCACAAGGGTTTGTAGCCACTACTTGT
Organism: Neobacillus sp.; assembly: GCF_031988165.1. Lineage (NCBI taxonomy): Bacteria > Bacillati > Bacillota > Bacilli > Caryophanales > Bacillaceae > Neobacillus > Neobacillus sp. The sequence goes on along the minus strand of NZ_DALZYO010000015.1, from coordinate 36,634 downwards.
TGCCCATAAGCTTTGGCATTTGTCATGTCATTGGCGTTATCGATGAAGAATATTCCTGGCTCAGCTGAGTAGGTAGCGCAAATATTGATTAAGTTCCAAAGCTCTTTAGCCTTGAATTTCTTATAAACACGCACTTTGTGACCACGTTTTTCCCATTCACGGACATCACCGACCTGCTGCCATTCTTCATTGTAAATTTTCATTTCCTCTTCATTGTAATGTTCAACATATGGAAACCGAAGTTCATATTCACTATCATTTTCGACAGCTTCCATAAATTCCTTTGTTAAACATACGGAAATGTTTGCGCCAGTGAGGAATTCTGGATTTTGAACAGTGTAGCTACCGCCGGTTAATAATTTTTCTTCAGCATCAGCAATGATAAATTCATCAAATCCACCTAAGCCGGGAATATTTTTGTAATTCACAATTCCCTGGTACATAGCTGTTTCCTGTAAGGATAGCGGTGTGAATTTTAGTTTATCCTTCGCATGTTTTTTAATCGTTTCATCATTTGTATTTTCAATCAAGAATCGTAAAATTCTAGGATTTTGCATCTTAGAAATAATAAATTCAATAATGTCTGGATGCCACGTGTATACCGTCCTTTTCAGGATATTTACTCTGCTTATTCGTTAGCAGACGGACTAGACTATATCATCACCCTCAGCAATACTCTGTTAGGGGCCGGGCGCTTGTGAGAGTTTATTGTTGGGACTCACTCTCTAGTCGTTGGACCTTCGCCATAACCAATGCCCTATGACGCTTGGCTGCAGATTTTCCAATACTTACAATTTTTATAGCATTCACGCTCACCGTTTCCAGTCACGTTGTAGCTTGCAAGTCTCTAAGGATTTCCCTGCAATTCACCCGATTTTCTAGTCGCTCATTTTCTGAACGACGCGGACTAGTGCATCAATAAAAATGGTTTCTTTCCCAAAGGTTTTCTCATGGCACTTTTTACAAAGAGTTATTCCATTTGATACATCAAACTGTTTTTCAGGATATAGTTTTTTAGGGTATATATGATGGGCTGCTATTTGCTTAGAATTAGAAGAACAACCAGGCATTTTACATTTGTAGTTGTCACGAATATAGACTTTTTTCCGCCATTCTTTATATTCTGCGGAGTCTGTAATATCTTCAGTTTCAACCCGATTCTTTTTAAGATATTCAATATAACAATTGTAACTACAAAAGCTTTTCTGGCTTTTACTATAAGCAGAGAAAACTTTTTCTATTTCCTCTCCACAATTATTACATTTAAAAAATATCCTATTTTTTATTCTGGTATTTTTTATTTTTTGAATGGACTTTTGGGAATGCTTCTTCCCTCTTCTAGGTGCACCTTTATCGATATCGTTATGACCTCTTATTTCCCATCCAAAATATAGAATCCTATCTAAGATTGTTGTATAGCTTACATTTAGTGCATTTGCTATTACCGTATACCCTTTTTTCTGTACTATATATTGGTCAAATAACCAATCTTTATTATCATATAGGTTGTCTCCTAAGCATAACTCCTTTTTCCTAATTCCTAATCTTCTTAGACGTCCCTTAATAGTTGATTTTGTATACCCCGTATCCTTAGAAATCTCCTGAATAGTTTGATTCTCAATTATATACCTTTGATAAAGTAACTCTTTAGTAAGATTTAACATGATTGACCTCCTCTGAGGAAGAACATACATTCTAATTAAATCATACCAAAGATTACATTTATTGTCACTTTTTTTCAATCCGCTAGCATTATCATTTGCGCTCCGCGTCTGGAGCCACCTTGCTCAACCAAATGCGTCAATTTCGCGATATCATCCAGCCATGAAACCGAACCAGATGATTTTCCGTTTACGCCTCTTGCTAAGGTATTTCGTGGTCTTAATGTCGAACCATTGGTTCCAACACCGCCACCGCGGCTCATAATCTCCATAACCTGCTTCCGATGATCAGAGATTCCTTCACGTGAGTCTGGAACAAAAGGCATAACGTAACAATTAAAAAATGTAACATCGGTATTTGCCCCTGCCCCATAAAGAACACGGCCAGCAGGAATAAAATTCAGGGTTACAAGCTCTTGATAAAACTTTTCAAACCACTCGATTCGCTTCTCTTCCGTTTTTTCCACCGATGCTAGACCAGTTGCATTCCGCTTCGCAATTTGCTCGTAGAAAAGCTCTAACGGTTTTTCAATGACATCAAGTGACCGCCAAATATAGCCTGTTCTTGCTTCTTCTGGGTCATCGAGCACAGCTCTAAATTCCTCTTCAACCAAAACCTTAGCGTTTTTCTTCTCCCAGTCAATTTCCATAATGGTACCGAGGCCGCGTGCTGGAAATTTTGGATCCTCTTTAATTGTTAGAACAACAAAGTCGCCATTTGTCAGGGTAATTTTTGCCGTGTCTTTAAAGGTGTAGCGGTCCAACATAACCAAACGCGAAACACCCTTGTGAGTTATTTTCATATCTGGGGTTACTGGGTGTACCTGGGGGAATAAGTGGATATCCTCATTCAACCTTTCAAAATCAATATTCATTTTTTGTCTAAAAACTACAGACATTAGAACAACTCCTTCAAAAAATAAAATCTCAAGCTTGTGTAAGATCCTAGTAAGTTTTGCTGCAACAAGCTGTCTTAATAAACATAATTTATCATAGATGAACAGGAAAAATCAATATATAGTGTTTGGATTTTTTTCGACACCACTACATATTGTGGTCGACGCAAAAAACATAAGTTTTGTCAAACCTAAAAAAATCTATATTTTAGAGAGAATGATAGCTTTTATACGTTTTTGGCTAAAATATACGATATTTTAACAAATTTCGCAGGTTGCCTCTTTTTTTAAAAAGATGTAAAAGCAAAAAAGCGGCAATCACCGCTTTTCCAATTTATCTTTTAAAATTCCACTCATCACTTTCATATCGCTCTTTTGCTAACTTTTGAACGTATTCCAATTCTTCATCTGCTAATTGATAGTGTTCAAGCTCAATATTCAGCCCTTCAGCAAAACCTTTATTAAAAGCCTCTTTTGCTTCCTCGAGTGTGATCCGCTTCGTACTAATGGCATTAATGGCGACCGCCTTGTCCTTAAAGGCCTTCTGCATCCGCTCCTTGACCCGCTCATTTGAATATTTGAATAAACTAAACAGCTTGTCTTCATCTAAATCCAATAGAATCGACCCATGCTGGAGAATGACACCTTTTTGTCGCGTCTGAGCACTTCCTGCCACCTTCCGGCCTTCAACCACAAGTTCATACCAGCTCGGAGCATCAAAGCAAACAGCGGAGCGAGGATTTTTCAACGCATCACGTTCTTCTGCAGTTTTTGGTACCGCAAAATACGCCTCAAGTCCTAAATGGTGAAACCCTTTTAGAATCCCTTCAGAAATTACTCTGTAAGCCTCTGTAACGGACTTTGGCATTTCTGGATGCTCTTCCGAAACTATCACACTATAGGTAAGTTCGTGTTCATGGAGGACGCCACGTCCGCCTGTTGGTCTTCTAACAAAGCCAAGTCCGTGAGCCTTAACGGCATCCATATCAATTTCCTTTTCAACCTTTTGGAAATAGCCAATAGATAATGTAGCTGGATTCCATCCATAAAAGCGAATCACTGGAGGAAACTTTCCCTCACTATGCCAATCAAGTAACGCTTCATCTAACGCCATATTAAAAGATGGTGAACTGTTTCCTGTGTCAATAAAACGCCAAACTTCTTTTTTCATGCAAAAACCTCATTCTGATGTAGTTTAATACGATTTTTAGTCTACCAAAATCTAATAGGAATTCAAAACGTGACGTTTCTGGTATAATTTTATTATGCCAAATATAAAAGATTTTTTGCATTCATCTTTATCTTTATGGAAATGGCTTATATAATAAAAACTAGTGCAAGAAAGCTTGAAAGGAGCAAAAAGAAGTTGAGTTCACTTTATGTCTTATTAATTATTATCGCAGCAGTTATCATCTACTCCGTTTTCACCTATTTCTATCAAAAAAGGATTGTTAAAACGGTTTCAGAAGAAGAGTTCCGTGCGGGATACAGAAAGGCACAGCTAATAGATGTTCGAGAAGCGAATGAGTTCGATGGCGGCCATATTTTAGGAGCACGTAATATCCCCATGTCACAAATGAAAATGCGCATGAAGGAAATTCGCAACGATATGCCTGTTTATTTGTATTGCCAAAGCGGGATGCGGAGCGCACGTGCGGCACAATTTTTACACAAAAAAGGCTATAAAGACCTTACCCAGTTGCAAGGCGGTTTCAAGAAATGGTCAGGTAAAGTAAAAGCAAAGAAATAATAGATAAATTTAAGGTTCCGGGTGCGTTTCGGAGCCTTTTATTGTTGCGAAAAATTCTTTTGGCTCATTTTTCACCATTAATGGCTCAGATTTATCGATTTTCGGCTTCAAGTTTTCGAATGGTTTGGCTCAAAATTTATCATTATTGGCTCATTTTTTCGCAATATTGGCTTTTTAAACATTTTTTACCAATTATCCCAAAAAACCAAACCACTTCCACAATAGAAAAAGTCAGATTCACACTTCGAATCTGACCTTTTCCATTAATTAAGCCTTTTGATATTTCAAAATTGGTTTCCTTGCTGCAGTTGTTTCATCCAAGCGACCGACAACCGTCGTATGTGGCGCCTCTTGAACGACCTCAGGATTTTCTTCTGCTTCTTTGGCAATTTGAATCATAATATCGACGAAAGAATCAAGCGTCTCTTTGGATTCTGTTTCTGTCGGCTCAATCATGATACATTCTTCCACATTTAGTGGGAAGTAAATGGTTGGCGGATGATAGCCGAAGTCAAGCAGACGTTTCGCGATATCCAATGTGCGGACACCTAATTTTTTCTGGCGTTTTCCACTGAGAACAAATTCGTGCTTACAATGTTTATCAAATGGTAAATCGAAATGTTCAGCCAATCTTCTCATCATATAGTTTGCATTTAATACCGCATACTCCGTTACTGCCTTTAGACCATCAGGGCCCATGGAACGGATGTACGTGTAAGCACGGACGTTAATACCAAAGTTTCCATAAAACGGCTTCACGCGACCGATTGATTGTGGACGATCATAATCTAGCACAAACTCATCGCCACGCTTCGAAATAATCGGTTTCGGCAGAAAAGGAATAAGGTCAGCCTTAACCCCAACAGGACCTGAACCAGGGCCACCGCCGCCATGAGGGCCAGTAAAGGTTTTATGAAGATTTAAGTGGACCACGTCAAAGCCCATATCACCTGGTCGGGCTTTTGAGAGAACAGCATTTAAGTTCGCTCCATCATAATATATTTTACCGCCTGCATCGTGGACTATTTCGGCAATTTCAAGAATATGTTCTTCAAATAATCCAAGCGTATTTGGGTTGGTTAACATTAGCGCCGCTGTATCCTCACCCACAACTCTTCTTAAATCCTCAAGGTCAACAAGACCTTGGTCTGTTGATTTTACCGTAATTGTATCAAAACCTGCGATGGTAGCAGAGGCAGGGTTTGTTCCGTGGGCAGAATCAGGAACGATGACCTTCGTGCGGTTCAAATCACCGTTTGCTTCATGGAAGGCACGGATTAGCATCAATCCTGTCCATTCCCCGTGTGCGCCTGCCGCTGGCTGTAATGTCACTTCGTCCATTCCAGTAATCTCAATTAAATGCTGCTGTAGATCGTATAAAAGCTCAAGAGCGCCTTGGACAGAGCTTTCGTCCTGTAGCGGATGCACATGGGCAAAGCCATTAAAGCGAGCGACATTTTCATTTATTTTCGGATTGTATTTCATCGTACAAGAGCCTAATGGATAAAATCCTGAGTCTAGGCCATGGTTTCTTTTTGATAGGGCGGTATAGTGGCGCATGATATCAAGTTCAGAAACCTCTGGAAGATTGGCTTCTTCCTCTCGTAAATACCCCTCTGGAAGAAGGCTAAGCAAATCTAATTCTTGTACATCCATTTCAGGGAGACTGTATCCAATTCGGCCAGGTGTACTAGATTCAAAAATGAGTGCTTGGTCTTGATTATGCATGCATATCCCCCAATTCTTTCACTAAAGTATCGATTTCTTCCTTCGTCCTTTGTTCTGTTACCGCAATCAGCATATGATTTGACAGCTCTGTATAGTCCCGTCCTAAATCATAGCCCCCGATGATACCTTTTTGTAACAGCTTTTGATTGACTTCTTTCACCGGTTTGTTAAATTTGACAACAAATTCATTGAAGGAATGGCCATCATAAACGACTTCAAAACCGGCTTCTTTAAAAGCAATTTTTGCATAATGAGCCTTTTGTAAATTGGCGGCAGCCATTTCGCGGACACCTTTTTTACCAAGAGCTGTCATGGCAACGGAAGCTGCTAGGGCATTTAGGGCTTGATTAGAACAAATGTTCGATGTCGCTTTTTCACGGCGAATATGCTGCTCACGTGCTTGGAGAGTCAAAACAAAACCACGACGTCCTTGATCATCAACAGTCTGGCCGACAAGACGCCCTGGCACCTTCCGCATTAATTTGTTGGTTACTGCAAAATATCCACAGTGAGGACCACCAAATGCAGTCGCAATGCCGAACGGTTGTGCATCCCCAATGACAATATCTGCACCAAATTTTCCTGGAGGTGTTAATAACCCAAGGGATAAAGGATTGCTGCTAACAACAAACATCCCTTTATTGGCATGGATGATTTCCTCAACCTCTCTTAACGGCTCAATTCTCCCGAAGAAGTTTGGATATTGAACAATAACTGCTGCAACATCCTCATTTACTAATCCTTTTAAAACTTCTACATCCGTAATTCCATCTTTTACAGGTACTTCTACTACCTCTAGATATTGTCCTTTTGCATATGTTTTAAGGACATCACGATACTCAGGATGAACCGCACTTGAAACAAGGATGGTTTTCCGTTTTGTGTGACCTGCACTTAGCATTGCCGCCTCTGCAAGAGCCGTTCCGCCATCATACATCGAGGAGTTAGCAACATCCATTCCCGTTAATTCGCAAATCATCGTTTGGAATTCAAAAATCGCTTGGAGCTCACCCTGGGAAATCTCCGGCTGGTACGGCGTGTAGGCTGTATAAAATTCAGAACGTGATATCACATGATCAACGATTACTGGCATGTAATGGTCATAAACACCAGCACCTAGAAAAGATACATTTCTTTTAAGATCGGCATTGCGGTCCGCTAGCATAAAAAGTTCTTTCATTAACGCCGTTTCGGACTTCGCCGCTTTAATGTTGTAATCACCCTTAAATCTTACTTTCTCAGGGATATCGCTAAACAGTTCATCAATTGAAGAAACACCAATGGTTTCAAGCATAGCCTTCTTATCTTGTTCAGTCATAGGTAAATAGCGATGTTTCATAAACCTAACTCCCTTCTGTTATTTCTTTTCTCTTTTATAAAAAGGTGTTGGAACTACTGCAGCTCGTAAGCGTTTACCACGAATTTCAACTTCCAGCACTGACTCAAGACCAGCGAATTCTGTCTTAACCAGCGCAAGACCGATATTCTTCTTTAAGGTTGGTGACTGTGTTCCGGTGGTAACTTCACCAATAAGTTCTTCACCTTTATAAACTGGGTATCCATGACGAGGGATGCCTCGGTCAATCATTTCAATTCCAACTAATTTCCTTGGCAGCCCGTTTTCTTTTTGCTGTACTAGAGCTTCTTTCCCTATAAAATCAGCTTCCTTATTTAATTTCACTGCAAAACCAATACCTGCTTCAAGTGGTGAAATCTCCGCTGACAATTCCTGACCGTAAAGGGCTAAATTAGCTTCAAAACGAAGGGTGTCGCGTGCCCCTAAGCCAACTGGCACAATGCCTTCTTCTGCTCCTACTTTTAAAATTGCCTTCCAAAGTTCCACAGCCTCATTGGTTGCACAATAAACTTCAAAGCCATCTTCACCTGTATATCCCGTTCTAGAAACGAGTGTCTTTTTACCATTTATATTTACTTCTTGTTGAAATTTGAAAAAGCCGATTCCACTTAAATCCGTATCTGTAAGCTTTTGTAGAACTTTTTCAGCAAGAGGTCCCTGAATTGCCAGCTGAGCTGTTTTCTCAGATAGGTTTTCGATACGGACGTCACCCGCTAAATGTTCTTCTAGCCATTTATAATCCTTTTCAATATTAGATGCGTTTACAACCAGCAGGTAATGATGATCCTCGATTTTATAAACAAGAAGGTCATCGACTGTCCCGCCGTTTCCATAGCACATCGCTGTGTACTGGGCACCGCCATTTTTTATTTTGGAAATGTCATTGGTCATCATTTTTTGCAAGTAGATTAAGCTGTCAGTACCCTTTACTTCTACTTCTCCCATATGGGAAACATCAAACAATCCAGCCTTTGTACGGACAGCTTCATGTTCTTCCTTGATACTTGAGAATTGGACAGGCAGCTCCCAGCCTCCGAAATCAATCGTTTTTCCACCGTATTCCTTATACACTTCAAAAAGCGGAGTACGTTTTAATTCAGTCACCCTAAATCCCCCTTTAATCATTCACATCTTCATTATTTTTAAAAAAAGACTCTTTAAAAGAGATTGAACCCATTCATTGATTAGGGAAATTGTTATCCTAATGTTCTTTTTAGAAAAACATTTAGATACTTGATAACAAGGCAAACAAGCATAAAAAAGGACAGAAACCTTCCTTGTAACATAAGAAGGTCTCTGTCCTTGCACCTGAAAGTTTACCTAAACGGCTTTCCCCTTTGGTGGCTCAAAGTTTCTGAGCACTCTCCAGAGCTGCGTCAAACAAGAGTTCTTTTGCCTGAGAGATTCACATCATCTGCTTGCTCCTTCGGCGCTACCAAGGTAGTCTCTCCCCTTGTTGTCATTCGCATTCATAAAATTATCCAATTTGGCCATACTAATTATACTTCTAAAATAAATTACCTTATTAAAATATTTAAAACTTTCAAAGCTAATATCATCCTACCATTAAAACAATATATTGAGCAATAGCTTTTATGAGAAAAGGAGCTGAAATGATGTCGGTTTTAATCGAATTTGATTCCTCGTGGCAGGATGATTTTTTACATAAAATTGAGAATGATGGTCCATGGGGAAATTGGGAGCTTTTTAAACTAGCAATCGGCGTCGAAAAACACCTTGTCGTCCCTGAATTTGAGGGCTTACAGGCGCCGAATCATTTATCTAATTTAACTCCTCTTCCCCACCAACTTGAAACGGCGAAACAAGTAATTGAAAATATGAACGGCAAGGCTATTCTTGCCGACGAAGTTGGACTAGGTAAAACAATCGAGGCAGGCTTAATTCTTAAAGAATACATGATTCGCGGACTAGTGAAAAAGGTATTAATCCTCGTCCCTGCTTCCTTGGTCACACAATGGGCCATCGAGCTGAATAGCAAATTTTTTATCCCAGCTGTTACACAAAGAAAAAGTTATGTATGGGAGCAGTGTGATGTTGTTGTTTCCTCTATCGACACGGCCAAACGTAATCCTCACAGGGACATTATTTACAAACAAGATTATGATCTTATTATTATCGATGAAGCCCATAAGCTGAAAAACAATAAAACGAAAAACTACGAATTTGTCCAAAACCTGAAAAAGAAATTTTGTTTACTGCTTACTGCAACACCGATTCAAAATCGAATCGAGGAAATTTTCAACCTTGTCTCCCTGTTAAAGCCAGGACATTTAGGCAGTGAGACGGCCTTTTATGAAAAATACCAACGGGATGCCCGTTCCTTAAATGATGATGAGCATTTAAAGGAATTAGTGAACAAGGTCATGATTCGAAACCGCCGGGCTGATACGGGAATTGAATGGACTAAAAGACATGTAGAAACAATCCCCATCGAATTTACAGCACAAGAGAAAAATCTCTACGAGTCGATTACTCAGTTAAAAAGTGAGGGTGACTGGGTCCAGACGAGTGCTTTCTCTGTGATGACGTTGCAGCGTGAGGCGTGCAGCAGCCGAGAGGCAGTTTATTATACCCTAAAAAACATGTTGCAAAAGAAAGAAAATCCAACAAAAGCCTTCGATGAACAAATCCAATTTTTGCTTAAAAAAGTAGAAGCCGTCGGGTCAAATTCTAAAGCAGAAAAAGCGCTTGAATTAATTCAAAATGTAAATGACAAAGTTATTATTTTTACAGAATATCGAGCAACACAAATGTATCTGCAATGGTTTTTAAAGCAGCACGGCATCTCTTCTGTCCCTTTCCGCGGCGGGTTTAAGCGCGGAAAGAAAGATTGGATGCGAGAATTATTCCAAAAGCATGCCCAGGTTCTAATTGCGACTGAAGCAGGCGGCGAGGGAATTAACCTGCAGTTTTGTAACCATATTATTAACTTTGACTTGCCATGGAATCCGATGCGACTTGAACAGCGAATCGGACGTATTCATCGTCTCGGCCAGGAAAAGGATGTGATGATCTATAATTTTGCGATAAAAAATACGATCGAAGAACATATCTTAAAGCTATTATACGAAAAAATACATTTATTTGAAAAAGTGATTGGCGAGCTTGATGATATTTTAACTAAGTTAGATTTTGGCAATATCGAGGATCATTTACTTGATATATTTGGACAATCCGCATCAGAAGGTGAAATGCGAATTAAAATGGAAAATTTATCGTCAATGATTGAATTTGCAGAAGGTATTAGAAAAGCTCCAGCGCCTTGATCAGGCGCTGGAGCTAGAAAATGAAGAAAGGAGATTCACATGCAGCAACAGGAAATTCATAACTTTCTTTTGAGCTATTTTCAGGCCAATGAATGCCCCATCCTTGAAAACCATTCTGAATATTTAACAGTTCAGTTAACGATTGAACTTGATAAAGAGTTGATGAACCGCCCTTTTTACTGGCATTATTTAGAGAAAACCGGCGGGAATCCCAACCCGATGAGACTTACCTTCATTACCAATAAAGAGGCAGCTCCCGAGAAACTACAGGGTGAAATTATTCATTTTGGCTCACCAAGGCTGCATCAAATTTTTGCTTCGACAAAAAACTTATCTCGTTACATTCGTCTGTATGAAAATCATCAGCAGCACTGCAAACAAACTCCGTTGCTCCCTTGGCTGTGTATGAATGTTAAAATTTCGTATCAATGTGACCGTAAGCGTGATATTTTTAAATCCATCGGCTTACAGCTGATTAATGGTCAAATGGTTGAGAATTTTCATGACCGCCTCCAGCAAATAACGCTGACGCCTAAAATACCGGATTATTCCTTTACATTATCCCCACTAGTAAAGCCCAAAAGCGGGATGTCAAGAATTGAAAACTATCTTAAATCGGTAATTGAAGAGGAAGACCATTTATGGGCTGAAGATGCCAGAAAGCGCTGGGATAAGGATTTACAACTTTTAGATCGTTTTTATGAAGAAGTTGAAGAAGAAAATGAGAGCTACGAGACAGAAAAGAAGGCACTCCAGGAACAATATGAGCCCAAAATTATCATTTCATTTATTAACGGCGGACTCTTTTATTTAACCGAAAAGGCCATTTAAACAATAAGGGTGTCAGGCACCATGGGAAATTTTCACATGGTGCCTGACACCCTTATCCATATCTTTGTAAAAAAAATTTTAAAAATAAAGAAGGAAAAGATAGAACCGTGTCGAATAGTAAGCAAAGACAAAATAAAAAGGTGGTGTTTGCCATTGTTAGTGCAATTGAAATATTAGCAAACAGGATTGTCACAGATGCGGCACGAAATCAGGCAACAGATATTCACATTATTCCAAGGAAAAACGACACACTTATTCAGATCCGTTTAACCAACAAGCTTATTCCTCGATTATCCCTTCCAAAAGATGAATGCGACAGATTAATCTCACATTTTAAATTCACAGCCAATATGGATATCGGAGAAAGACGACGCCCCCAAAGCGGAGCCATTTTTTGCGAGGTAAACGGTCAATTAATGGGCCTTAGACTTTCGACACTCCCATCTAACAACAGAGAAAGCCTTGTCATCCGGCTTTTACCCCAACAAGAACAGATTCCTTTTCATCAGCTCTCATTATTCCCTGCAATGACGCGAAAACTACTTGCCCTACTCAAACATGCTCATGGTTTAATAATCTTCACCGGGCCGACTGGCAGCGGTAAAACGACCACCCTCTACTCCCTATTAAATGAAACGGCCCACTTATTTCATCGCAATGTCATCACACTCGAAGATCCAATCGAAAAAAACTATGACTCTGTTCTGCAAGTTCAAGTCAACGAAAAAGCGGGCGTTACCTATGCTGCAGGCCTTAAGGCGATTCTTCGTCATGACCCCGACATCATAATGGTCGGTGAAATCCGGGATGCAGAAACAGCGAAAATTGCTGTTCGAGCCGCTTTAACGGGCCATTTAGTTCTCTCTACAATGCATACTCGGGATGCTAAGGGTGCGGTTTACAGACTCCGTGAATTTGGCGTGAATTGGCTAGAAGTTGAGCAGACATTGATTGCCGTTACCGCACAAAGACTAGTAGAACTTACATGTCCATTTTGCGGAAGAGAGTGCTCCCCATGTTGTTATTCCTACGGCAGATGGAAACGGGCAAGTGTGTTTGAGTTATTATCAGGCCGGAGTTTAAACAGCGCCATGAAAGCAGCAAAGGGCGAAAAAATTGAAACACATTACCGAACGATTAAAGAAGTGATTAACAAGGGAATCGCACTTGGATACATTCAAGAATCGGAATATGAACGGCTGGTGTATGATGATGAAACGTCATAAATGGTCTGTAAATGAACAAGCCCGGTTCTTGAAAAGAACTGGTGAATTACTCGCAAGGGGATATCCAATTGCGGAAGCAATTGAATCCATAGCATTACAATTACCTTTGAAACGAAAGGAGGAATTAAATCGTTGTTTAGTAGAGTTAAAAAATGGCTCACCCTTTCATGATGTCTTAAGTAATCTTAGTTTTCAAAAAGATCTAATTGGGTATGTTTATTTTGCCGAACAGCATGGCAGTTTTTCGGACGCCTTACTTGAGGGCAGTGAACTCGCCTTATTAAAGGATAAGGATTTAAGAAAGCTTTTAAAATTACTGCAATATCCCATGCTGCTCCTAATGATAACTGGCTTTCTTTTTGTTTTCGTGGAAAACACATTACTGCCAAAGTTTACAAGCCTTTTTTCATCTCTCGGTCTTGAAGAGAATTTTTTCACAAAGGTCATTAATAAGTTTGATCAATATTTCCCAATTGTGATCGAGTCTGTCCTGATTATCCTATTAATAGGGGTATTCTATTATTTTTTTGTATTTCGTAAGCTCTCCGTCCTTCAACAAAGGTCACAACTCGTTCGCATTCCAATTGCAGGCAGGATCCTCAAATTACTGTTTACCCACTACTTTTCCATTCAACTCAGCTTCCTTTTATCCGGTGGAATATCGGTCTCTGAAGCCTTAAGTCTCTTTGAAAAAAACCAACGACAACTTTTTTACAGCAAGCTTGCAAAGGAAATTAAATATAAGCTTGTAACCGGAGAAAAATTGGAGACCATCCTTGCCGCTTTTTCATTTTTTGAAAGAGAATTCCCGATGATTGTCAAACATGGACAAGAAAATGGAAAATTAGAACAGGAGTTATTATTTTTCAGCAAGCACTGTGTTACGAATATGGAGGAAATGATTGAAAAAAACTTCAAAACCATCCAGCCTATTTTATATTTGTTTATTGGATTTCTTGTAGTGTCAATGTATTTAGCAATACTACTACCAATGTTCCATCTATTGGATGGAATTTAAAAAATGGAGGTTTAAAAAATGAATTTAAAAAAGAGGAATAATGAAAAGGGGTTCACATTAATCGAAATGTTGATTGTCATGCTTGTTATTTCTGTTTTGTTAATTGTTACGATTCCGAACGTCGCCAAACATAATTCAAATATCAACAATAAAGGCTGTCAGGCATACGTGAAAATGGTTCAGGCTCAAGTCCAAGCGTATGAAATGGATAAGAACAAGATTCCAACACTTGCGGAGCTTAAAACAGAGGGATATCTAAAGGAAGATGCAAAAGGTTGTCCAAACGGTAAGGAAGTAGTAATTGATTTAGAGGGAAATGTTACAACTGTTGAAAAATGATTATCAATCAAAAGGGGTTCACATTAATTGAGTCATTAGTGGTTCTATCGATATTTATGATTATTTCCTCGGTAACAGTCTTCTCCTTAAAGCCACACCACTCCATGATTGAAGATGAGTCCTTTTTAACCCAACTAAAAGCAGATTTATATTATGCGCAAAACTATGCAATCTCGCATCAGCATGAAGTTTCTGTTGTTTTTGTGCCAAGTCAATACAGGTACTATATGATTTTGGATACAGAGCTGCCACCGATTGTCGAGAGAAATTACTCAACCAATATTTATCTCACCGAAGGATCCATTCCCTTATATTTCAAATTCCTAATTGATGGGAATATAAACAAGTTTGGCTCCTTCTTTATCCAAACAAAAAAGAGGAACTATAAAATTACTTTTTTGATCGGAAAGGGACGGTTCTATGTTGCGGAACAATAAAGGTTTTTTTTTACTCGAACTGCTCCTGTCATTATCAGCTTTGATTATGCTTAGTTTGTTTTTGCTCCCGTTATTGATGGAGCTAAGGGGCCAATCGATAAAATTGGAAATCGAGAATAGGACACGGCAAATTATGTATGAAGAATTACAAGCAAAATTAATCGAAAATCAAACTTTTGTAAATTACACATTGAGACAAAATCGAGTGGAATACAAAATCATCTGGAAAGATTCTCGAGCGGCTGGCCAAATGGAGGTGTGCGTGAAAGTTGAAAGAAATGCTTTTCTACCCCAAACCGAAATATGCGGTTTGCTCGAATGAAAAAGCCTTTACGCTCCTTGAGGTGTTATTTGCCTTTTCTATTTTTACCATCATTATTTTCTTTATGACACCTTTTTTTCAAATTATCCTAAACAATAAGGATTCGCATGCACAAATACAAGCAATGGAGTGGGAAGTTTTTTGTAGCCAAATAAAAAAGGAAATTCGCCTGTCCACCCGGGCACAAGTAATCGCAAACCGATTGATTTTAACAAAGGATACGGAAACCATTCAATATGAGAAGTATGGTTCAAACCTAAGAAGGCGTGTGAATTCCACTGGACATGAAATTCTCCTCCAAAATGTATCACAATACTCCTTCACTCTTTTAAATAATTCCGTTAAGATAAATGTCACGGATCTCTGGGGAAAAGAATATTCGGTAGTAGTCTACTCATTAGTCGACTGGAATACAGTCCCATGAAAAATAATGAAAAGGGGTTTACCTATCCACTTACCTTGTGCTTGTTGTTACTTTTTCTATTATTTTTCTCACTACACGTTGAACAATTACTAACCGAAAGAAAGATGGCACATGAAACAGCTGTAATTTTACAACAGGAATATTATTTCCTTTCTTCTGTAAAAAAAATTGAAGGGATATTTCAGACTGGAGGAACCATCCCTTCAAAAGGAACAATTACCTATGTAAATGGAAACATGGATTACCAAGCCGAAACCCCAACTGGGTATGTTCAAAAGGTCAATTTCACCCTTCGCCTCCGATCTGATGAAGCAATCATCGGGCGTGGATTTTTTGATACAAGGACCAAAAAATTAATAAAATGGGTAGAATTGAAATAAAAATAATGGGCATAATGAAAGAAAAGCGCAAGTGCCCGTTTAGCGGCGTATGGATTGGGCCGCTCCGCATGAGATAAAGGAAACACGAAGAGCGTAAGCGAGTCGATGTTGACTTATCGTAAGGAGGAGAGGACCAATACACTAGCCGCTGGGCACTCCTCGAAAAAGCTAACGCTTTTCCTTCGTGCGAGGTATTGCTTCCGAAGCTTACTCTTATGGAGCTGGACAATAAGAAAAGCGCAAGTGCCCGTTTAGCGGCGTGGAAGTATAAATATTATACTCCTTCATAAAAAGGTGGATGTCCATGAAGACAAACGACTATGTAAAATACATGACCCAAACCATTGTTAAATATGCGGATCAGCCAAAAGATGAAAGAAAACGAATCCGTACGGAACGAAAACAGGCAAGAGCTTCTTTTTGGTATCGCTGGTTCGGAATTCTCCCCTATATCCTCTATTGGGAAGTTAAGAAAAGACGGAAGGTTTAAAGAAGCGGACAACACTTGCTTCTTTTTTTTCTTTAAATCTAAAAAACAAGTGGTAACAAACACAAACCTTTTAAAATACACATCATTTTTATAATATTGTTACAATATAAAGGCAGTAATTGTGAACATTTTCTAAACATATAGTGTTAACATTGTTAACCTCATTCCTTTGTTATTACGGCTGTATTATAATGTAATAAATTATGGGGGTCCGAGGTGAATAGAGATGGAACAAACATTAAAAATTACAAACGTTTTGTCAGATCCAACACGATACTACATTTATCAATACATTACGAAACGCCATCAAGAAGTAACCGTACAAGAGGTAGCAGAAAATTTTAATATTCATCCGAATGTAGCTAGACTACATCTATCAAAACTTGAGGATGTTAACATGTTAGCATCTGAAACAAAGAAAACGGGTAAAGGTGGAAGACCAAGCCGATTATATCGTCTGTCTGACGACGTTATTCAGCTGCATTTTCCGTACCGTGACTACATGCTTTTGTCCAAAGTGGCTATTCAAACGATGATTTCACTTGGTGAAGTTGGTAAGGAAGCACTTTTCTTAACAGGTAAACGGTTTGGTACCGAAGTGATTGAGCAGGAAATGGCAAAAAGATCACTTGGTGAGGAATTAGAATTCGATCAAAAGCTAACGATATTAAAAAGTGCTGCAACCCTTGCAGGTTTCTATCCTGAATTTGAAGCAAACGGTGAAAAAACAAAAATCTACTTCCAAATATTTAATTGTCCATTTAAAGAGGTGGCCGAGGATCATTCGGAAACAGTTTGCAGTATGCACCATGAGTTTCTCAAAGGAATGTTCGGTGCTCTTTTCGAAACTGTTGAGTTAATTGAAAAAGAAAATATGATTACAGGCTGTGAAACTTGCTCTTATCAAGCACTTGTAACAAACTAATTCGAAACCATTATTTACATTACACCTCCTTTTACTTTATAATATTGTAATGATGGTATCGATGGGGTAAAAGGAGGGATACATATGGATCGCATGTTCAGAGTATGTGGTTTCTGGACGGGCATTTTTACCGTAATGTTTTATCTAGGTGGTATGGATAAAACCGCAATGTTATTCTTAGCCCAAACAGGATTCTTCGTTCTGCTTAGCTATCTTAAACTTTCTGAGCGAATGTACTTATGGGTATTCGGAGGATATTTAACAGTTTTCTTCGCAGGCTTCACCTATTGGACTACGTTCATGATGCCGCTTGGCGGAGGTCAATAAGCAGTAAAAAACGCCGGTTAGCTCCGGCGTTTTTTCTATTTGTCAGGGAACATATCCCTTTCACTCAAAGATAAACCTTTTTGCTGAATAATTATGTGAAAATAGGGGCTCATTCCCGCTGGCATAATTAAACTCCGAATCGCCCTGTTGCGTTTACTGACCTCTGAAAACGGATTCGGGTCATAATTATTTTCTAATTCGTTCAAGATACCTGCCTTTAATAAAAACTCATCCTGCCTTAACTTTGTTAGCAACTCCAAATTTACTTGCTCACCTTTTTGAATCAGATAATCAAAATGGATATGGGTGGTAATATCCATTTCTCCCGGATACTTCAATACATCATCAATCATATTATGCTGATAAAATCCTCTTAAACTCCCCTTTGCTCTTCGCGGGTCCATCCATTCCGTGTTCGAATACCCATAGTCTGCTGAGACAACTAATCCTTTTGTTAAAGTTTTCGAAATCTCTTGGAGCATCATCTCCATTGCTAAGGGAATCTCTATTCGCTGATTTTCTTTTAATTCGATGTTACTCTCCTTTAAAAAGGAGTAGATATCTGGATTTGATAATGGAATTTGCTGTTCAAACAATTCATCGTCTTGATAGCCGACCATCACCTCAAAAAGTTGGCCGTCTATCTTTTCAATTACATGGACAGGCAATGCATCAAAAAGTTCGTTTGAAAAGATTATTCCTTGAAATTCCTTCATCTTGTCCAAACTCTCTATCTGGACCACCGAAAAATTGGGCATCAGTAATTCGCTTTGCAGTTTTCGATGAAAAGGACTGCTTTCTACAATATAATATTGTAAAGGACCTTTAATGGATTCATTCCATTCTTGTAAAAAAGCTTTTGCAAAACGGCCATTTCCAGCTCCAATTTCGCAAAAGATCGGTTCCAAATTTGTTTCGTTACAGACATTGGAAAACCATTTTGCCATCAATCTACCGTAAACATCAGAAATATTGCTAGTGGTAATGAAATCTCCTTGCCGCCCAATTTTCTGCTTATCCTTCATGTAATAACCAAGTTCAGGATGATATAGAACAGCTCCGATATAATCAGCATAGGAAATCAGCTTTGTTGGAGAAAGTGAAATTAACTGTTGTAAATATGTAATCATAGAAGCTCCTTTTCGAATTAACACTATTGACACAGTGAAAACTTTATTATATTGTTAGGATAGTAGCTTAACAATATCCCCTCCCATTATATGAAATAGAACATCCCCCAGAAAAACCCTTCTCTTAATCTGAGAAGGGCTTTTCTTTTTTAAAATCCATTTAAAAATGGATTGCTGTCCATTTCATCACCAATTGCTGTTACAGGGCCATGTCCCGACAAGACATACGTTTCTTCTGGCAGGGACAAAAGCTTGGCATGAATGCTTTTTAACAATTGTGATTGATTACCACCCGGAAGGTCAGTACGGCCGATACTGCCTTGAAATAAGGCATCACCTGAGATAACAAACCCTTCCTTCTCAAAATAGTAAGAAACACTTCCCGGGGAATGACCAGGCGTATGAAAAACGCTGAATGTAAAATCATTGATTTCCATCGGTCCCTCATTTTTGATGATATGGTCGGCAGGACTTACTCTGATTGAATCCTGAAACATAAATAATTGTGAGCCATTTAAGGCAGGGTCACCTAACCACTTTTCTTCCTGTTTGTGTATATATACGGGGATCTTATAGGTATCTCTTACTTCATTAACCGCTCCAATATGATCAAAATGTGCATGTGTTAAAAAAATCGCACAAGGTGTTAATTTTCTCTGATTCAGCAAATGAATCAGCTTTTTTCCTTCACTTCCAGGATCGAAAATTAAACAGGAACGTTGAGAATTTTCTACGATATAACAGTTTGTTTGCAGAGTCCCTAAGGGAATTTGCTGCCATTTCATTAATAATACCTCCAATAACAAATTGCGATACCATCATTTTACACTATTTTACCTAAAGTAAGAAAGCAATGCTTAACATTCCACGTTTTTGCCCTCGACAAATGAAAGAAAAAAATATAAAATAGGAAACGAATGTATATAATATAGTTACATAATTTTCTTTGAATTATTAGGCGTTTGCCTGCTTACGACTAAAAAGGGGGATTTTCCATGGGTTTAGTTATTATTTTTGCTATCGTAACCCTGCTTGCAGCATTCGGAGCATATAGTGCAATAAAGAATAAAAACTTATTAGGCGCTTTTTGGGGTTTAGCTTCTTTCGTTGTTTTTGGCTGGTTTGTCTTTATGACAATTAAAGAATCTGGATTTCCAATGGGGACCCACTAAGATAAAAGACTGCCGGTTGGCAGTCTTTTTTTTCAATAAATAAGGATAATGTCATTCCTTAATTAGCTTATATATTTTTCTTCCCTTAATGTCGATAATTTTTTCATATCGATTGCCATAAAGAAGCGCCTCTCCTGAGGGTGAAAAATTGATTGGCTCATTTTCCAGGCCGCTCATAATCCGTTCGCTGCTCCCTTTCTTAAGATAATAAGCCATGAGCTCGAAGCCACCCCTATAGGAATCAACCTCCCCGCTATTTAAAGGCTTAAAAGTCATAAATTGACCCTTTTGCTCATTAAAGTCATAAAAAGGAACTAACCAATCGGAAAACTTTGTTAGCTGCGGGATTGAAAACGTAAATATCTCTTTATTCTGCTTATCAAAAAAAGAATATGTTGCTTTTGTTTGATCTTGATCATTAACTGTGATTGTCATCAGGAGGTGACGAAAGGTAGAAAATTGGAACACTTTTGGAAACAATGTTTGTTCGTTTTCATTATCTAAACCCTTTACCATTAAGGGAGCAAATAATGCAGGATTATCTTCATCCCAATTTAGAAATGCAAGTTTTTTTTCATCCAGCCACTTAACAAAAGGCTGTGGCAAGGAAACTACGGTTGATTTTGAATTTTTCATGTCCAATAACATGATTTGAAAGGTCCAATCTTCATTAAATTTTGACACAAGGACTTGTGATTCATTATTTGGATTCCATTCAAATACAAGGTCATGGGAGGGGATGGCTTCGTGATATTTCTCATTTCCCTTTGCATCGATGATAGTAATTAATCCTTCATAAGATGACGGTGCTGAATGGATCAAGATTAATTTCTTGGATGGACTAATTTGAACGTTAACAATTGGACATTCACTTTTATAAATTAATTCACTTTTGCCAGTTAAAAGCTGATACCGATATACCGTTGAAGTTTGTTCTAAATTAGTGATATAAAGAACCTCTTCATCTGAAATCCAGCCGCTAAGCTTGTAAAATTCCCCTTCTGGGATAGAAATAGGTAATTTCCATTCACTCCCTGTTAAAAGAGAAGCCTTCGGTTTTTCATTTTTAGCGGGAATTTTAGGCTTTGCCTGTTCCTTACTTGTACATGCACTTAAAAGGAGGGGCAAAAAAATAAAAACGATTATTAACATATACTTTCTATACTTGAGTCGATTCAATTTAAACCATTTCCCCCTCCCTTTATACCTCACATATGTTAGTACGTTTTTTTGACAAAAATGTTTCAAGGTTTTCATAATGTTTCAATAAATAGGAAAAAAGCCGTAAATTACCGGCTTTTTTATAGAATTAGAATTTATATCATTCGACTTTGAGAATTGTCCAGCGCAAGTACCAAGGCGCTTGTGTTTTTCTTGAATAACTTATTGATTTAATTTATTTTTTATCAGCCAGGCAGCGCCAAGAACCCCTGCATCATTTCCTAAGGTTGCTAGAGCAAGTTGTGTGGACTTCCTAACGGCTGAAAAGGCAAACTTAGCAAAGTATTCTTTTACGGAGTCTAATAAAATATCTCCAGCTTTTGAAACTCCGCCGCCAAGAACGATTTTTTCTGGATTAAGGGTATTGGCAATATTTGCTGTGACGAACCCTAAATGAAAGGAAACCTCATTCAATACCTGCTGCGCCAATTCATCACCATTACGAGCAGAATCGAAAACATCTTTGGCGGTAACTTTTCCGTTCTTTGCAAGCAGTGCTCTTAATTCACCCGTTGACTCAGCTTTTTTAAGCTCACCCATCGCTAACCGGACAATCCCAGTTGCAGAAGCAACCGTTTCAAGACACCCTGTCTTACCACAATTACAAGGAGCACCATCAAATGGGATTACCGTGATATGGCCTATTTCTCCTGCGGCACCGTTGATACCCTGAATAATATTTCCATTTGCGATGACCCCGCCACCAACACCAGTTCCCAGTGTAACACAAACAAGATCCTTCGCTCCATTCCCTGCACCCTTCCACATCTCACCCAATGCCGCGCAGTTTGCGTCATTTTCAACTGCCGCTTTTAGTGAAGTGGAAGCTTTAAGACTTTCCTTTAGTGGAAAGTTATCCTTCCAGCCTAAATTCACCGCGTTTAGAATTGTCCCAGTTTCATAGTCCACTGGTCCTGGTGCACCCATGCCAATGCCTAATAATTTTGCCTTTGTTTGGCCAAGGTCATTAAGTTTTTCATTGATAGCCTTTTCTATATTGGAAGTAATGAATTGTCCCTCATTTGAATTATCAGTCGATATTTCCCATTTATAAACAATTTTCCCATCCATTGTAATAAAAGCTAATTTCGTAGTGGTTCCACCTAAGTCAACCCCTACAATCCATTGATTAGACAATTTATTCACCTATCTTTATTTTTTTCTTTTTGAAATTGAATTTCGTGACGTATTATTAAAAGTGCTGTTTGAAATTCACGTGTTTCTATCAACTGTGATTGATATAGCTCTTTTAGCTCTGTTTCCATTAATTCAAGGTCGGAAACTCGATCGCCTATATAAATAATCGTGCCAAATTGCTTTAAAAATTGCTGAATTTCATAAACCGTTTTCATCAAGGAAGTCCCACCTTAATTTTAATAATGGAGAAAAATAATTAAGATTTCTAAAAAAAGTATAACCCATGCGGCATTTCCCCTCAAGGCAATAATGTTAATAAATATTTTTATTGACCATTTCTGGGATAACACATCCTCAACTGTCATTTCTTCGATAGATTTCCCATATAACAGTAATAGGACAAACAAGGTATGTACGTAAAACCACGGGAGGATGAAGTCCTTGTGAAAAAAATATATTTTCTGATTGGCATATTGATTTTAGGTATTACTGCAATGGTTTTTTTCCATTCAAAAAATCCTAAAGCACAGGAAAGTATTACTTTTTTCCCAATTGATCCAAAAGTAACCTTTATAACAACTGAAACGTCCCTTGAGCTTGTAAACCATAATTCTTTACTTTGGAAAATGGACTCTACTCTTGATCGAAAAGCTTATCTACGCCAAGATGTCGGATTTTTATTTTCAAATGGCAGGCTAATCGGACAACTTGGTAATTGGAAACAAAACAAGGCTGCAATTATCCAAGAAAAACGGGTATCCAGTGATAAAAGTGCCTTTTTACAAGCAATCAGCTTCCATTATGCCGAGCTTCATAAGAATGAAGGACAGATTTACAGTTCACAGGCCTTGTCGGCTGATCAATTGTACATCGTCCTTCAAGACGAAAACACAGCTTATTCCTTTCGGGATCCAAAAACAAGAGAACAGAACAAGTCGAAACAGGAATTGGATGAACAGACAGAACGAAAGCTACAATACAGCTGGAATAAGGGTGTCAGGTACTATGGTATTCATTTACGTGACTATCAGGCTTTTCCTTTAAATCAATTCAACAAGCGAGCAAAGTCCGGTCTTCCAGGTTTTACAAAACAAGAAACGGATACGATTGTCGGTCAATTATGGGAAGGCCTTTATAAAAATTATTTCCTTGGAATAAAAGGGCCTAATGGTACCATTGCGAATCCCATTGGCAGCACCCTCCCACTTATCCTATTAGCCAATAACAAATCACATCTATTAGTATTAACTGAAACAGTAAGAGGTGAGCCTATTTTCCTGCGCCAGATGATTGAAGATATTGATTAATTTCATGAACCAAATTTGTATATTCCTTTTTATCCGGGTTTAGCTCCGCTGCTTTTTCAGCGTACTTTTTCGCCTGTACAAAATCATTCTGTTCAAGATAAATAAGAGACAGATTGTAATTGGCCTCTGGGAAATTAGGCTCCAATTGTAGAACCTTATGCAAATGGGTCCGAGCATCATCAATCATGTTCTGCTTAATTTCTGTAAAGGATAATAAAAAATATATTTGTGCTGAAGGATGATTTGAATTTTCTTCCCCTTTTTTCAATTCATTATATGCTTGTTGATAGTTCTTTTGTTTAATATTTTCCTGCGCCAACAATAACATAGAGTTTTCATCCTTACTTTTTGCTGAATGACTAAACCCGTAAGTTAAGGAACCCCAAACTAAGGCTATGGATAAAATTAAAAATGCCATCTGCACTAGTGGCTTTTTCTGCTTAGGAAGATGCAACATTCCTGCTGCAAGGAACCCCCCGATTAATCCACCGATATGTCCTGCATTATCAATGCCATTACCTGAAAATCCAAAGAATAAATTGATTAAAATAATGACAATGAAAGCCGGACCCAATGTCCGGGAAAAAAGCTTCGGATTCATTAAACCAAAATAAAGCAACGCCCCTGCACAGCCAAAAATGGCTCCACTTGCTCCTGCAGAAATATTATCAACAAACAAAAAACTACCTATGAACCCAAGTATTCCAGCAAAAAAGTAGATAAATAAAAAGCGGATATTTCCAAAGATTCGTTCAACCATTGTTCCTAAGAAATACAAGCTGATTGTATTCATTGCAAGATGGGCAAATCCAATATGAAGAAAGATTGGTGTAAGGAATCGCCACCATTCACCGTTATATATATATGGATTAAATTTTGCCCCATACTTAATTAAAGTCGATGTATTGGTACTCCCTCCATGTGTCTCTAGCCAGAAAAACATAGCCACCTGAATGAGCATCAATAAATAGGTAAAAAAAGGTTTGCCATTAGTAAAAATCGCCTTTTCTGATTTTACTTTTTTCATGGCATATTCGAGTGTTGCTTTTTTTTGATTCTCGGCTTCCTCCTCGGAGTATTCATCATTAATCGGGAAGGTTAACTCGCTTTTAAGCCAATCTGTCAGCCGTTGAAAACCCGGCTCATAATCTTCACTCGTCAATAATATCGAGTTTACTTCCGTCTTATTTCCGTCTGGATAGATAAATGGCTTGGCAAGTCGATATTCATATTCATCAACCGGCGGAAATTGGCTGATGTAAATGTTGATCACCTTTAATTCATTTCGACCTATTTGCTTGCGCACTCTTTCCCCATTGGAAGCAGTAAATTCTATATCTCTTTGCATGGCATTGCTCCAGTCTAAATCATGGAGCAGCATTCGTATAATGGGAGCTTTCTTATTTTCTAATTTTTCAAGCCATAGTTCTTTTTGATTTTCAAATAATTGAATAATACGATAACCATGATCAGAGATGAAAGAATAGGCCAGCCTCCAAAAGATGTAACTCTCTCTCGTATTCATTTCTCCCCTTCTTTCTATCACTAGAGCCATATTGGCTTCATCGATAAATGACAATCAGATAATAAATATACATTCATTTTTACAGCGTTTCTTTCATTATAGACTAAATTCAGAGTTTACATGAATGTAACAACCTGAAATGATAATAATTAACTATTTAGACATATTCCCAAAATAAAAAACCATCTGTGGTTTTCACCATTCAGATGGTCCTCCAAATACTGATTTCATCATTTTGTTTTTTATTCCTGGAAAGCTCATAATCGAGCCTACCGCAAGACGGCGCATCCAGCCAGAAGCAAGTAGAACATTGAGAATCCGGTATCTGTACCGGAAGGCAAAATAACCAATGGAACCAATCATCAAAATGGATGTTAACATGCGAGACATTGTCATCCCTCCTACGATTATTCTGTGAAGATGACATCAATTTTATCCCTATGTCAGTAAAAAAAGGCCAAATTCAAAAGAATCTGCCCCTTTTCGTTTTATATTTTCTGAAAAACTGGCTCCATTGTTTTCTTTAATACATTAACAGAGTTCATGAATTTTGCCTGTTCATCTTCATTTAAGTCTAACTCTACTATTTGTCTAATCCCTTTACGATTAACCACTGCAGGAACACCAATGTATATATCCTTTTGCCCATATTCACCTTCAAGATAGGCAGAAACAGTTAAAACTGAGTTTTCATTTTGTAAAATCGCTTTTGTTAATCTCACTAATCCCATAGCAATTCCATAGTAGGTGGCACCTTTTCGCTCAATAATATGGTATGCAGCATCGCGAACATTCAAAAAGATTTGATTAAGGTCTTCTTTGTTATATCCCTCTTTATTTTTTGTCCAATCCGAGATGGACGTACCTGCAATATCGGCGTGGCTCCAAACCGGCAATTCGGTATCCCCATGTTCACCAATAATATAGGCATGGACGTTACGGGTATCCACATCAAAATAGTCTCCTAGCAAATAGCGAAAACGAGCCGTATCTAAAATCGTACCAGAACCGATTACTCGCTCTTTTGGAAGTCCGGAAAACTTCCAAACTGCATAGGTTAAGATATCCACCGGATTAGTAGCAACGAGGAAAATACCATCAAATCCACTTGCCATTATTTCTTCGACAATGGCTTTAAAAATTCTTGTATTTTTCTCTACAAGGTCAAGTCTCGTCTCACCAGGCTTTTGGTTTGCTCCTGCAGTGATTACAACAAGATCGGCTTCACCACAATCAGCATAACTGCCATACCAAATCTTTGTACGTGAAGGTGCGAATGGAAGTCCATGATTAAGATCCATTGCGTCCCCTTCAGCCTTTTCTTTATTTAAATCAATTAAGACAAGCTCTTCTGTGATTCCTTGATTCAACATGGCAAAGGCATAACTTGAACCAACAAAACCTGTCCCTATAAGAGCAACTCTATTCACACGTTTTAACATAAAGATTCCTCCTAACAAAGATATTAAAATAGGATAAAGCTTGGGTTATTTTCTCCTACAATTATATTGTATATTATTTCATAAAATTTTTTCACTAAGTAATTTCAATGTAACCGTTGTCTATTGATCAAATTTTGTTAAAATGAGTGGCTGAAAAAATTTATCAACAAATGAATAAGAAAAATCGCCATCATCGCCGCAAGAAACCCTGAAAGAAAATTAACCATATCATTGTCCACATAAGCAGTCCCTTTGATTCGCCTCGTCGGTAAATCGCAATGAACTTCTTTTTCGGTTTCCATTCCACATTGATCACATTGATATACTTGTTGATAATAGGCACCAATGAAGGTATCAATTATATTTCCGATAAAACCAAATAAAAAAATAAGGAAACTAAGCAGGATGTCCAAATGGAACAGCCAAAAACTGAGCAGTGAAATGAGCAGCGAACCAGCAACTGCAGCTAGAGTTCCTAATAAACTTATTGCTCCTGATGTTCCCTTTTCAACTCGTTTTAAGGTTCGTATGTAGATGGGAGCCTTTTTGCTCAGCGGACCAATTTCCGATGCCCACGTATCAGAGTTTGCACTGGCAAGGCTAACAGCAAAGCCAATTAACCAAGTACTATCAGGGTTAAAATAATAGATGAAACTAAAAAGTCCGGCAGCCCCGCCATTTGCGAGCACTTGACGCCAATCTCTTGTTGCACCTTTTGCCAATTTTTCTTCGATGGGATTTTTTACAGAACTTTTATATTTGGACCAAAGACTTGAAGTCAAAAAGAATGCACCAAGTAGAACCAGACCGTTTACACCAAATCCAAGGAAGACGGCTAGTCCTACCATTACAGCAGCAAATGCTCCAGATCTCGTCAATGATTTGAGTATGTATCCCACCAGTCCTGTTAACATAATAACGGTTAAAATAATCGTTGTTTCCATCATTTTGGTTGTATGACCTCAAGATTTGTAATTATTTTCGAAACGGATATATCATGTTCTTCCACAGGGATTCCAGGAATTAGTTGCTCATTAAAAGCAAGTGATAGGGTTTGGCCGGAGTAACTAGGTAAATATCGGTCATAATAACCTCCACCAAATCCCAAGCGATATCCTTCCCTTGTAAATGCTGCTCCGGGAACAATTAAGAGATTCATTTTTTCAGAAGGAACTTCCGTTGTCAATTCGGCAATCGGCTCCAATAACCCATAGTATACGGATTCCAGTTGGGAAAATTCGCTTAAGGTTCTGAAAGATAACTTCCTTTCCTTCGGATAACATTTTGGAATAGCCACTTGTTTTCCTAATTCCCATGCTTTTCGGATAATTTGAAAGGTATCTACTTCTGGCACCTTCGAAACAGTAATACCAACGACTTGTGCTTGAATCCAGTCCTTATCTTCAAAGAGCTTAGTTGCAATTTTATAGGAATAATCTTCATAGAGGGGTTTTGAAAGTGTTGAGAGTGTTTCTTTCATCTGTTTTCGAAGGGAGTTTTTATCAATCATTTTAGAAACCTCCTTATTTTTAGCTAAAGAAAACTCGCCGATTGGCGAGCTTTAAATGCGAAGACAGAGGCGTAGTTGCCCTTATGCCTGATAGGAAAGTTATCGTTTCCTATCAGCCAACAAAAAAAGCAGCAGGAAGCCCTACTGCTTATTTTGTTTCGCGATGTGCTGTTGTACGCTTCTCTCTTGGGCAATATTTCTTAAGCTCAAGACGATCTGGGTTATTACGTTTATTTTTTGTTGAAATATAGTTACGATCTCCACACTCAGTGCAAGCTAATGTAATATTCACACGCATGTTAATTTCCCTCCAAACGATTAAGCTATTCATTCATACGACTTTTCTATAATATCATTTTTCAAAAGGAAATGCTAGTGCGTTTTTAAAAAGTCCTTCCTCCATTGCAAGTAATTCATTTTTACTTGAGCCTGTAATAGTCCATGTATTCATTTTACTGGTTTCTTGTTGATGGATTGACATTTTAATTGTGAAGATACTCGCTGCCGGTCCCTTAGCAATCGGCTGATATTTTAAGCTTCCCTTTTGCAATGAATTCCATATTTGATCTGTATAAGCATACCATTGAGGTATTGCCGTATACTCTGTCAAACCGTCTCCCTTAAATTGCCCATTAACTAAATAAACATTTTTTTTCGTGTGGTGAAAAATCCGATTATCGATTGGTGAAATATATGTGATGTTATCTTGACTTACATTTGAAAAATGGTGCATCACTAAAACCTTTACCTCTTTCGTTTGCATGCTATGATTACTAACATATATATGACAAAAGCGGATTTTCGAATGGAGCTGCTCTTGCTTTACCTTAATAATGATTTCTTCATCGTAAAGGACCATTTCTGTGCGATTCTGCAGCCAATAATATTGTCCATTTACCCATATTCCAGGAATAAATTGCAGTGTATCGTTTAACAGCTGCTGTTTTGGGGTCAGTTGATTTTTTTCAGTATTAGTTAGATTCATCATCATTTACACCTTATTTACAATGTATTTGGTGTTTCTATTTCCTTAATCCCTTTTACACGTTTAGATAACAAAGAGTCTTCCATAACTCGCATCGTTTCTGTAGCCACTCGCTTCCATCCATACAAACTAATCACAATTTGTCTTCCTCTTCCGCCAATAGCTTTTGCCGCGAGCGGGTTTTTCAATAAAAAATCAATCTGTTCATGCAAACTGCGGGCATTCCCTGGGACCATCAGCAATCCCGTTTGCAGATGTTTCACAATCCCTTTCATCCCCCCCGTATTGGAAACAATCGTGGGTTTCCCGAGGCTCATGGTTTCAAGGGCAACAATACCAAATGGTTCATACAAGCTTGGAATGACTGCCATCTCACATCCCTCCATTAGTGCATTCCTTTGTTCATCGCTAATATATCCTACAAACTCAACATAGTTTTCTAATTTCCAATCAACAATCTGCCGTCGATAAGTTTCTAGCATCGGTCCTTTCCCGGCAACAACAAAAAAAGAGTCCAACCCCTTTTCCTTAGCTATAGCTGCTGCTTCAATTATCGTTTCAAATCCTTTTTCGCGGACCATCCTCCCAATTGAAAAAATATATTTTTTTTGCTTAAGATTGGGGAAAATCTCCACTGCTTTGTCTTTTATTATCAACGGTTCAATTCCATTTGGGATAACGGAAACTTTTTCAGCAGATGTTTTAAAAATTGAAATGAGTCCATCCTTCATGTAATCACTGCAAACGATTAACTGATCAGTTTCATTTATTAATTGTTGTTCCTTATTATGAATAAATTGCTGCATTTCGGTATGAATGCCATTATTTCTTCCGTGCTCTGTAGCATGAATTGTCGTTAATAACGGAATTGATAGCGACTCTTTTAATACAATAGCCGCTGAACCAACTAGCCAATCATGGGCATGTATGAAGTCAAATTGAATCCCTTCTGTTAATTTTTCGGCCTTGAACGCCATGGCTAAATTAAGTCCGCCAATCCAGGAAAGAAAGTCATCATCGAAAGCATGAATGGGTTTAACCCGATGAACATCCACACCATTCATTTTTTCATAAGCTGAAAGATCACCATTTCCCGCAGTCAAAACATGCACTTCATGCCCCATTTCGGCCAATTGAACAGATAAGCCGACCACATGCCTTGATAAACCTCCTACCATATTAGGCGGATATTCCCAGCAAAACATTAGTATTCTAAATTTCCAGCCATTAAGACTGTTAGTAACATGCTGGGATACTATTTTATCCATTTTCCCCCTCCAAGGTGGAAGATTCCAAATAATAGCTGTAGGTACTTACATGATCAATCCATTTGGGAGGATGGTCCTCAAACTGTTGATATTGAATCATATCCCGACACATTTCAGTTTCGTTCAATAAAACATTCGCAGGAGTTTGCAGGCAATTTGACCGATAAATAGGAAAAAAGCTCGTTTCAGAAAGATAAACTCCTAATTCCGCTACATAGCTGCGATTTTCTGTCAATCCTCTAATAAACCAATACCCCCTTTGATAGGGCACGGTGATTTCATAAAAGTGGTGGGCGTTTTTTCCATTAAAGATGATATCCGTTACATCATAAATTCTGGTAACCGGAACGAGGTCTGAAAACTTTCTGTTAAAAAATAGTTCTATCATTCTTTTTGGTGTTTCGGAAACTTCCCACCAAATGAACATCTTTCGAGGTGTGACAAGCTTTGCTGCCAGCTCACCCTTTAAAGGGACAAAAGCTTGTGTCATGCTGCTATCGGAGATTTTTTCATCTTTACTGTTTTGAAGACAACCGTTAGTCATATGAGTTGGTCTTCCACTATCCTGATATTTATTCAAGCTGTTTTGAACCTTACCAACCATTGTGTCGAGTTCTGAGGAGATTTTTCGAAATGATAAACCATCCTCTCTTAGTTTATTAAGTTCCTTTTTCATAACTTCCTCCATTCCGTAACCAATCAATATATGCTAAAATAGCCAAATTATTCATTTTCGTTGATAATTTAATCGTATCACCAGATTGACAGGCACACAATAAACACAATTTGTCGTATTGTGCATGCTCTTACTACCAGCAAATGTAAGAGAGGGAATTTTTTTAAAAGGACTTGAAATAACTCTTTTTCCAACAAAAATCAACATTTCCCTTTGTTGTTTCTCTATTTATTTCGACATTTTTTTCAAAAAAAAAGATGAAGCCAAAATATCAGCTCCATCTTAAAAAATCTCTATTTATATTCTAATCATTTAAATTCATCCGTTCTCCTGTTACAAGGTAAACAACATTCTCTGCGATATTGGTTGAATGGTCTGCGATCCTTTCAATAAACCTACAAACAAACGCTAATTGGATAATTTGGTTCGTTGAGTTTGGATTATGCGGAATATAGCTCAAAAGTTCCTGAATCAAACTTCCAAACATTTTATCCACCTGATCATCTCTTTTCGCACATCTTTGGGCAAGTGAAATATCTTCAGAATAGAAGGCCGTAATGGACTCTGATACCATTTCTAACGCTATTTCCATCATGTTGGGTATATCAACAATTTCTTTAATATGCTTTTCCCTGCCAATGTGTATCGCAGATTTTGCAATATTTACTGCCATATCGGCCATTCTCTCAACTTCTGATGAAACTTTTAATGCTACATTTATTTTTCTAAGATCCGTTGCTACCGGAGATTCTCTGGCAATTAGTAATAGTGCTTTATCATGAATTTCATGTTCCAAATCATCAATTTCATTATCACCATCAATAACAGCTTTTGCCTGCTCCATATCCTGATTGATTAATGCAAGCATTGCCTCTTTTATTGCTTTTTCTGTTAGACTGGCCATGTTTAAAAGCATTTCATTTAACTGTTTTAAATTATTGTCAAAATTAGATCTGGTACTCAAATTAGTCACCCCATCATCCGAATCTTCCTGTAATATAACCTTCAGTACGTGAGTCATGTGGATTAGAAAAAATAGTAGAAGTTGTATCTAGTTCAATTAGTTCACCCATTAAAAAGAAAGCAGTCTTATCTGATACCCGTGAAGCCTGTTGCATATTATGAGTAACAATAACAATCGTATATTTTTCTTTTAATTCTAAAATCAATTCCTCAATTTTCAAGGTGGAAATCGGATCCAAGGCAGAAGTTGGCTCATCCATTAACAAAACACCTGGTTTTGTAGCTAATGCTCTTGCGATACATAACCTTTGTTGCTGTCCTCCTGATAGCCCTAAAGCAGGAGTATTTAATCGGTCCTTTACTTCATCCCATAAAGCCACATCCATCAATGATTTGATGACAACCTCATCAAGATGAGTCTTTTTTTTGATTCCATGAATTCTCGGACCATAGGCAACATTATCATAAATTGTTTGAGGAAATGGATTTCCCTTCTGAAAAACCATTCCTACGTTTTTCCGAAGTTCTACCAGATCCATTTTGTCATCTAAGATATTTTGTCCATTAAAATTAATTTCGCCTGTCATTTTTACATGCGGAACCATATTAATCATCAAATTTAGTGTTTTTATGAAAGTTGACTTTCCGCAGCCGGATGGACCGATAATAGCTGTAACCTCTTTTTTATTTATCGGAAAGTTAATATTTTTTAAAGCGTGATGTTCTCCGTACCATAAATTCAAATCATTAATGTCATACACTTGTCTTGTTAACGTATTAATTGACACAACATTCCCCCCTTATCCGAACCGTCCAGAAATATATTCTTCCGTCTTTTTTACAGAAGGATTTGTAAAGATTTTTTCCGTAGCATCGTATTCAATTAAATCTCCCTTAAAAAAGAAGGCCGTTTTATCTGAAATACGTGAAGCCTGCTGCATGTTATGTGTCACAATAATAATTGAATAGTCTTTTTTCAAGTCAATGATCAACTCTTCTACCTTTGCATTGGAAATGGGATCCAGTGCTGAGGAAGGTTCATCAAGGAGCATGATGGTTGGCTTCATCGCAATGGTCCTTGCAATACAAAGTCGTTGCTGTTGTCCACCCGAAAGTGAGAGCGCAGATTTATGAAGTCTGTCCTTTACCTCATCCCATAAAGCAGCTTTCTGTAGGCTTTCTTCGACAATTTCATCTAGCATGCTTTTCTTTTTCATTCCAGCAAACTTTAGGGCATGTGTAATATTTTCATAAATTGATTTTGGAAATGGATTGGGTTTTTGAAATACCATGCCAATTTCCTTGCGTAAAGCAACAACATTTATCTGCTCAGACAAAATATTGAGATCTTCATATATGATTTCACCTTCTGCCCTTGCACCAGGGATCAGGTCATTCATTCTATTAATACTACGTAGAAAAGTTGATTTCCCACAACCTGAAGGTCCAATTAAAGCGGTAATTGAATTTTTCTCAATTGCCATTGATATTTCGTTTACGGCACGTTTTTCACCATAGAAAATCTCTAAATTATTTACTTCTAAAATCAGTTCCTTGTTAAATTGCCTAACTGATTGTACTACTTTATTATCAATTGGTTTATTCATTAACGCTGAAGCCAAAAGTGCTCACCCGCCCTTTATTTAGTCGCCGTGATTTTTTTATGAATAAGTCTTCCAATCCATCTAGCTAGTAGGTTGAATAGTAAAACCGAGATCACTAGCACAGCTGCAGATCCATTCGAAACCTCTTCCACGTCGGGAATTAATCCTTGCGTATTTACAGACCAAATATGAACGGCAAGCGTTTCCGCAGGACGAAATATATTCAATGGTGATTGACCGGAAAATGGATTCCAATTTGTATAATCGAGCCTTGGTGTGGAAAGACCAGCTGTAAATAATAGGGCTGCTGCTTCTCCAAACACCCTTCCTGCTGCAAGAATGACACCCGTTAGAATAGATGGGAAAGCACTAGGTAAAATAACGGTTTTTATTGTATGCCAATGGGTAATTCCTAAGGCAAGACTGGCCTCCTTCAGATCACGTGGAACGGCACGAATCGAGTCTTCACTTACTCGCACAATGACAGGCAAATTAAAGACTGTCAGCGCTAAGGCTCCCCCTAATATCGTATAGCCCCATCCTGTAACATTAACAAACATCAATAAACCGAACATTCCTATCACGATAGATGGCAGCGATGCTAAAACTTCAATACAGGAACGAATAATATCCGTTACTTTGCCTGGCTTTGCATACTCTGCCATATAGATTCCCCCACCGACCCCGAGTGGGACTGCAATAATCATCGTAATTAGTAAAATATAAAACGAATTAAATAGTTGGTCGCGTATTCCCCCTCCTGCACGAATATTGCTTGAAGGGGTGGTTAAAAACTCCCATGAAATATGTTTAAGTCCATTAACCAAAATATATGAGAATAATCCGACAAGAATTGAAATGATAACTATGGCAATAGCAACAAATACTCCGGTTGCAATTCGGTCAGCTGTTTTACTTTTCATTACAGCTTCCTCCTTGATGATAGATAGCGGATGAGTAGAATAAACGCAAATGACATCACTAATAGAATTAAGCCCATCGACCAAAGCGTATTATTTTCGACACTTCCGTATGTGGTATGTCCCATATTTAATGTAATAATCGTCGTTAAAGTTGCTGACGCATCCAAAATACTTGATGGTAAATTTCTAACGTTTCCGATTACCATTTGAACGGCTAAAGCTTCACCAAATGCTCGCGCCATACCTAAAACAATGGCTGTCAGTAAGGTTGGCAGTGCAGCAGGGATAAGCACTTTTCTAATGGTTTGCCACCTGGTTGCACCAAGAGCATATGAACCTTCTCTTAAGCTATTTGGCAGCGAACTTATTGCGTCCGTAGCAATGGTGGTAATGGTTGGCAATATCATGATTGAAAGAACAATCATACCAGATAATAAGCTGAAGCCTAATCCTCCCACATGTTCTCTGATAAAAGGAACTAGTACTGTAAGCCCGATGAATCCATAAACAACAGACGGTATTCCAACTAAAAGCTCAACAACTGGCTGTAGTATTTTCCTCCCCCAGGATGGAGCAATTTCGGTCATAAATATCGCGCCACCAATCCCTAATGGTGCAGCAACAAGTGCTGATAGAAAGGTAACAGCAAAGGAGCCAAAAATAAACGGGAGAGCTCCATATTCAGGCTTAGCTTGATCAGTAGGATTCCAGTGCGTACTGGTTAAGAACTCAAAAAGACTTACACCATTTTTTATGAAAGACTGCAGACCTTTTGTTCCTATGAATATTGTTATTGATATGGTTGCTGATATCATAATCACTGCACACAAAACAACAAGAACTTTCCCTCGTAATTCACCGTCCATCCAATTATTTTTAGATTTCAACAACCTATCCTTGGCAGGAATCAACTTTTCCATAATGCACCAAACACCCCTAAAATACGTCATAATAGGGTAAATGCACAATCGCATTTACCCCGTCCCTTATTTGAACCATATTATTACTTATTTTTTTGATTCCCTTTAGCGTCGCGTTCAACT
Organism: Neobacillus sp.; assembly: GCF_031988165.1. Classification (NCBI taxonomy): domain Bacteria; kingdom Bacillati; phylum Bacillota; class Bacilli; order Caryophanales; family Bacillaceae; genus Neobacillus; species Neobacillus sp. Next base: position 1,330 of record NZ_DALZYO010000015.1, on the reverse strand, counting down.
TGCATTTTTGTTACAGGAAGATATCCTTGTTCTTTTAATAGAGTGTTTTGGATATCATCTGACATTAGATAGTCTAGAAACGCTTTTGCTAAACCGTTAGCCTCACCTTTAGTGTAAGAATGTTGGTAAGCCCAAACTGGGAATTTTCCTGATTGTACATTTTCAGCAGTTGGTTCAACACCATCGATTGCAAGAGGTGTTACAGAATTATCGGTAAAGTATGAGAATGCAAGGTAACCAATTGCACCGTCAGTTTCGTTAATTATCTTTTTAACAGTGTTTGAAGAATCTTCTGTAATTCCTTCAGCAGGCTTTGCTCCATCAAGGGCAAACTTATTGAATATTGCACGTGTTCCTGAAGAGTCAGGACGGTTTACTAGAACGATCTTTTGGTCTTTTCCGCCAAGTTCTTTCCAGTTTGTGATTTTTCCTGTAAATACTTTAATTAAATCAGCTTTTTTAATATCTTTAATGCCAACTTTAGGATTAACAGCAGCTGTCATACCTACAACCGCTACTTTATGGTCAACTAGTTGATCGGCAGGAATACCTTGCTTTTCTTCAGCAAATACGTCTGAGTTACCAATTTGCACAGAACCTTCAGCAACTTGTGATAAGCCAGTACCAGATCCACCAGCATTTACTTGTATATCAACTTTTGGATTTGCATTCATAAATTCTTCAGCAGCTGCTGCTACTAATGGCTGCATGGCAGATGAACCAGAAACAGATAAAGAGCCCGAAAGTTCTTGCTTTTCTTCAGTTTTTGGTGTAGTTTGTTTGTCTTTTCCTGTTGTTTTATCTGTAGAAGCTCCGCCTCCACAAGCAGCCGTGAATACCATTAACGCGGCTAATAATGTAAGTAGGCTTAATTTTTTCACACTTTTCATTTCCTTTATTCCCCCTAAGGTTTTTGGTGGTGATAATGTTTGTCTGCCTTACATGTTTTAGAATAACGGATTACTGTAAACGGAGTTTTAATGGATTGTAAAGGTTTTGTAAATAAATATTGTTCTTTTGTAAATCAACAAATTCATTCTATTTGCCATCTTTTCTGACATAGGTTTACAAATGTCTTAATGTTAAGTTGCTCATTTATGATGATATATATGAAAAAACACCTGTCTCTTTTTTATAGACAGGTGTTCAGGCTGTCGAAAAACCTTCGATAGCCTTTATTTTTTTGTTTTGCTTTAACATTTCACCGCGCTAATTTGTTGTAATATTATTAATGCGATATGTCTGTTGATTTGCGCTCCAGGCGCTTCGCTTTCCGCGGGCGTGCCGGGGGAGCCTCCTCGGCGCTAATGCGCGCCTGTGGGGTCTCCCC
>NZ_DALZYO010000014.1:0-125111 GCF_031988165.1 Neobacillus sp. | reverse complement strand
GCGGAGCGAACCGATGTTGACTTATCGTAGGGAGAAGAGCGAAGTACACTAGCCGGCACCTGGAGCTGGACAATTCTCAAAGTCGAAAATTTTATGCTTTCTTATCTTTTAAAAAAAACGCTTGGGTTATGGAGTTAGCCCAAGCGTTGTGTTATATGATGTTGTGTTTAGTATGACTCTTATAGTCTATTTTTCTATAATGCTGCTTCTATTTCTTTTGTCATTGCTTTAACAGATTTTAATCCGCCGCCGCTTAGATACCAGGTATCTGCATCTAAGTAAATAATCTTTTTATTTTGGTAGGCACTCGTTTTCTTAACAAGCTCGTTTTCGACGATTTCTTTGGCACCCACTTCTCCTCCGACAGCTGTTGCGCGGTCAATGACGAACAACACGTCAGGATTCTTCTCCTTAATATATTCAAAGGTAATGCTCTGACCGTGTGTAGAAACTTCAATATTCTTATCTGCGGCACCAAAACCAAATACATCATGGATTAGACCGAAACGGGAGCTTGGTCCATAGGCGCTTACTTTTCCTTCATTCGCCAAAACGATTAACGCTTTCTCGTTAAGACTAGATGCTTTTGAATGTAACTCTTTTACATTCGCTTCAATGTCTTTTAACTCGCTTGCTACCTTGTCCTCTTTGTCAAAAATCTTACCAATTAAGTTCATATTTTTCTCAAAGGAATCCATGTATTTCGTATAATCAATACTCAAAAACACCGTCGGAGCTATCTCTGCGAATTGATCGTATAATTCCGCTTGGCGCGCGGAAATAATGATAACATCTGGCTTCAATGCATGTATCGCTTCGAAATCGGGCTCTTTTAAACTGCCGACATTCGTATATTTTTTATCCGCATATTTTTTCAAGTAAGAAGGGATTGTCGCTTGTGGGACACCTGTTACATCGATACCTAACTCGTCTAGGGTATCTAATACTCCAAAATCAAACACAATTACTTTTTTCGGATTCTTTTTCACCACTGCTTCTCCATATTGATGCTTGATCGTCATTTTCTCTTCTGTATCTGTTTTACTAGAGGATGCCGTTTTCGACTTGCCCTCCTCTTTAGAAGTACCTCCACAGGCTGCTAAAACGAAAATCATCGTAAATATGAATCCAAGTAAACTCCACTTTTTCATTTTCCTATCCATCTCCTTTTTATGAATTAAAATAAACACAGATTCTACAGTTATCCATTTCTCGAATGGGAATATCCATATCATAAATCTCGCTCAAAGCTTCTGACTGAATAATCTCCTCTGTTGGTCCATCCTTTATGACCCTTCCATCCTTCATCGCGACAATCCGGTCTGAATAAACGGAAGCAAAGTTGATATCATGCAGAACAATGACGACCGTTTTTCCAAGCTCATCTACTAATCGCCGTAATATCTTCATAATCTGAACCGAGTGCTTCATATCCAAATTGTTGAGCGGTTCATCAAGCAAAATGTACTCGGTATCTTGGGCAATCACCATCGCGATAAAGGCACGTTGCCGCTGACCGCCAGATAATTCATCTAAAAAGCTGTTCTGCATCTCGGTTAAATGCATGTACTCAAGCGATTGCTCGACAATCCGCTCATCCGCTTCAGTTAACCGACCTTTCGAATAAGGAAACCGCCCAAAAGAAACAAGTTCTCGTATCGTAAGACGGACATTCATAAAATTCGACTGTTTTAAAATCGATACACGCTTAGCAAAATCATTTGATTTCATCTCTCGAACATCGGAATTATCGACAAGTACTTCCCCCGTATCAGCATCAAGCAAACGGCTGACCATCGATAGAAATGTTGATTTACCCGCACCGTTTGGCCCAATAAAAGACGTAATTTTTCCAGGTTGAATATCCACACTCACATCTTCTACAACTGGTTTCTTCCCGTAAAATTTTGACAGTGACCTCACCTTAATCATGCCACTTTCCTCTCCTTTAGCAGTAAATAGATGAAATAAACTCCGCCAATAAAATTAATAATCACACTCAGTGTTGTCGAAAAGGTAAAGATACGCTCAACCACCCACTGCCCGCCAACCAGGGCGATGATACTCATGAGTACAGCACCACTGATCAGTACCTTATGTTTGTATGTTTTAAAAAACTGATAGGACAAGTTAGCCACAATTAATCCAAAAAAGGTGATTGGCCCAACGAGTGCCGTCGAAATCGAAATGAAAATCGCAACAACAACGAGCATTTGTTTGACAATCGAATCGTATGGAACTCCGAGATTAATGGCCACATCACGTCCAAGCGATAAAACATCGAGATATTTTACATACCGCCAAGCATAAATCATGACCAGTCCAATGATGACAATCGCCATCCACACCAAGCCTGAGTTGATATTATTAAAACTAGCAAACATCCGGTCTTGGACAATTTGAAACTCATTCGGGTCAATCAGTACTTGAAAGAACGTCGATATACTCGAGAAAAACGTGCCGATGATAATCCCGACGAGCAGTAAAAAGTAGATGGTCTGGCCGCCTTTTTTAAACAAAAAACGATATAAAAGCAGGGCGAACACGATCATCACGACAACAGAAAGTAAAAAGTTCACCTGTTTATTGACCACAATTATATGACCAGAACCCAGGAAAAAAATCATGATCGTTTGTAAGAGTAAATAAAGGGCATCGAGTCCCATAATACTCGGTGTTAAAATCCTGTTATGAGTAATCGTTTGGAAAACAACTGTCGCATAGGCAATCGTAAAGCCTGTAATCACCATGGCGATTACTTTTATCCCTCGTCTTGGCAGGGCATAATCAAAACTACCATTTAATTCATAAAATAAATAAAGGGTACAACAACCTATGGCTATAAGTAAGAGAATGGCCATTTTCATGAAGTTACGCATAGGCCTTCCTCCTGAAAAGCAAATATAAGAATATCCCGCTGCCGATAACACCAACCATAAGACTAATCGAAATCTCATATGGATAAATGATAACGCGTCCCAAAATATCGCAAACTAGTAAAAAGTTAGCCCCTAAAAGGGCGGTATGCGGTAATGTTTTTTGTAAATGGTCGCCTTTATAAATCGAGATGATATTCGGTATTATTAAGCCAAGGAACGGGATAACCCCAACTGTCAGCACGACCGTTGCCGTTACCAAAGCAACAAGCGCCAGCCCGACGTTGACAACTCTTCGATAGGCAAGACCTAAATTTTTCGAAAAATCCTCCCCCATCCCAGCAACGGTAAAGCGGTTGGCATAGAAATAAGCAATAATTATTATTGGAAGGCTTATGTATAACAGTTCATAGCGACCTTTCATAATCATTGAAAAATCACCCTGGAGCCACGCCGACATATTTTGAATGACATCCGCCCGGTAAGCAAAAAAGGTCGTTACAGAGGACAAAATATTCCCAAACATCAGCCCAACAAGCGGAATAAATATCGCATCTTTAAACTTGATTCGATCGAGAATTTGCATAAATAAAAACGTGCCGCCCAGTGCAAAAAGAAAAGCAACGGCCATTTTCTCAAGCAATGATGCGTTCGCAAACAACAACATTGAAACAAGAATCCCTAGACGAGTGGCATCTAATGTCCCCGCCGTTGTCGGTGAGACAAACTTGTTGCGGCTGAGCTGCTGCATAATCAAACCAGCAATACTCATACCCGCCCCTGCGAGTAAGATTGCTACGAGCCGCGGTACCCGGCTGACAAGGAAGATTTGCGTCTCCTCTGATTGAAAATCTAATAGGTCCAGTGGTGAAATACTGCTGACCCCGACAAACAAGGAAGCTCCAGATAAAACAACTAATGCAATTACTAAATATCGTTTCTTCATCGCTGTCCCCAACATTTCTATTTCTCTCTTTTTAAATGAAATTGAAAATCATTATCATTTACTTACAATCTTGATTATAACATCGGCAATATTTGTGTCAATGAGTAATTGAGAATTTTTATCATTTGGATCAAAAAAAGGTGTCAGGCACCATGAAAGGACATTGGTCCATTCGCGGTGCCTGACACCCGTATTTTATTTGACAAGGAAAACCTGATGGCTTGCCACTCATGTTTTAGTGCTTTTTTTGAGTGGCGGAATTTCAAAATAGGTCACCACTCTCCACATCCATTCCAAAGGCCCGAATCTAAAGAAGCGCAGCCAAATCGTACTGAAGATAAGTTGAACAAAATAGATGGCCAAACATAAATAAAGCGATTGGATATAAGTAATATTGTCGAATAAATGCAGCATCTTCCCAACCAGTAATATGAAGGCAGTTTGTGAAATATAGTTTGTTAGTGCCATTCGCCCGTAGCTTTTTAACGGTGATAATACTTTCTGAACCAAGGGGAATTGTAAAAGCAAGATCATGAGCCCCATATAAAACGCCGAGATAATCGGGCCAATCGTGATCCCAATGTTCAAAAAGTGCTGTGTCTCCTGGTAATCCCCTTCCGATCCATTGCCAAACACAACAGGAATAAATTGGTATTGGCAAATAAGTGCCGAAGCACTTAATAAAAACATAACCCCTGTAAAAATAGCTGTCGTTTTCCAATGTTGTCTTAGGTTTTCAAATACCCGATATTGGCCGGCGGCAATTCCCAATAACATAAGCGGAAAAACCATGAAAAGCTTAAATGAAACGATTGCCAAAATCATTAACAAGACGGTACCAAACACAAGATTAACCATTTTATTGACATGGTAAAAAGGCAAAATTAATAGGCCACAAATAGCGTATACTGTTAATGCTTCGCCAGGATGAAACTGGACATGGACTAAGCCGATGATAAATAATGCGGCAATTCTCCTTAGAAATAAAACGAATCCGTTCCTTCCTTTCGCATTGGCCCGTGTGATAAAAATATAAAATCCAACCCCAAACAGGAAGGTAAAAATCGTATAAAAACGCCCTTCCACAAATAAATATAAAAACCTCCAGTAAGAAGAATTTATGGTGTGGGGCGCCGGTAGCTTCACAGACAGCAAAGGGATTATATTCACCAAAATGATTCCCATCAGCGCAAATCCCCGCAAATAATCAAGCATATCAATCCGTTTATTTAACTCCATCGCCGCCTCCTTAAAGTGGTGCCTGACACCCAAACTGACACCGATACATAAGAACTCAGACCTCTCTCTAGTATTCTAGCCGATAGATCAAAAATCTTTCATTTGGATTATGTTCATATAAATATGGCAATTGGACTTCCCTTTTTAACTCAAAAGAAGTATGGTTTTCTAGAAAATATATATAATCCTCGGATGGATAATATAATACCAACTCAATATCCCGCTCCGATTTTTCGACTGACAGCAGGATGTTATTTACGATTTTCCTAAACACTTGAATCGAAAACGGATTGAAGAAATAAAAGCGATTATCCCTTGAATCTATTTCATACTCTTCTGCCAGGCAGCAATGAAACCGAATTTTATCCAAACTATTTTTCGTTTTCCTCACGTAACTCCCACGATTTTCAACTGCAGCCTGAAAAAGAGTCCCGTCCATTTCCACCCCGACCACGGAAGCATGGAAAAAATATTCGATATAAAAGTTTAACCGCCCTTTCCCACACCCGAAATCAACCACTCGATCACTGCTTTTCACTTCATAATGACGAAATAGTTCCTCCAGGGCGCTATAAGGCGTCGGCTCATAGCGGTGATAGTGCAAGGACTTATGAAACCCCTGCTGCTCCCCTCTCGTTTTTATGTTCAATAATTTATCATAATAATATTCTTTCATTGATTACACCTATTCAAGTTTGTTTATAACAGCAACTATGCTTTATTTAGATTAAACTATTTTTTGAAAAAAAGACATTAAAACCAAGCCATCCTCCCATTTCTCCTGATTATCAGCAATAAAAGAAGGAAATAGTGGTATAATGTCGAAAATCTAATAAAATAGAAGAATGATTTTGTACTGGCACCAAAAGATTAAAATCATTCCTTAAAAAACCTTAATCATTAATCCTCTGTTGGCAGAAAGAAACAAGGAGATGGTTTCATGTGAAAATTAAAAAAATATTGAATAACAATGCCGTTGTCGTTTCAGATAACAATGAAGAGAAGATTGCCATTGGCGCGGGAATCGCTTTTCAAAAAAAGAAAAATGATATTATTAACCCAGGTAAAATTGAAAAACTATTTGTCATGAAGGGAAATGAAAAATTCCAACAGCTCCTTCTCCAAATACCCGAAGAACATTTTACCCTCTCAGAGGAGATTATCACCTACGCAGAAGACTCCCTTGGATGTAAATTAAATGATCATATCCATATCGCCCTAACTGATCACTTATCATTTGCCATTGAAAGAGTACGGGACGGAATTAATCTTAAAAATAAGCTGTTTCATGAAATAAAAATCCTTTATAAAAAGGAATTTGATATCGGTATGTGGGCCCTTAGGCATATTGAGAAAAAGACCTCTATCAAAATGCCCGCAGATGAAGCAGCCTTTATCGCCCTTCATCTTCACACCGCTAACCTAAACGGTGGGGACATGAAGCAAACACTGCGGCTAACGGCTATCATCGGGGACATGGTCCAAACAATTAAGGATGAATTAAATATTGACATTGACGAAGAAGACCTTTCATACCAGCGCTTGATGACCCATCTTCGCTTTGCTATTTCGAGAATCAGCACTGGTGAGCCACATACAATCGATGATGAGATGCTAAAAATGATCACCAATAAATTTCCAACCGCCTACAACTGTGCAAAGAAAGTTGCCAAGGAACTTTCGCAAAATCACGCCATAAAACTGCCTGAGCACGAGCTCGGATACTTAACCCTCCATATCGAAAGATTACGAAAGCGATAAAAAAACGCCTGGACCTCTCTGTCCAGGCGTTTTCTCATCAATACCAGCTATGATATTTCTACTTTTTCTTACGGATTTTGATAATTTCATCGGCAACGAATTGTACATTGGTTCCGACAATAACTTGAATGCTTTGCGGACCGACGATATTAATTCCCGGTACACCAGTTGCTTTAATTTTCTTTTGGTCAACGGCCTTCATATCTTTTACTTCCATTCTTAGACGTGTAACACAATTATCAACCGCCACCACGTTAGCGTCCCCGCCTAGGCCATCGTAAATTTGCGCTGCCATCGAAGCAAATTTACTGTCACCTTTCGCAAGAGAAATTTCTTCATCCTCTTCATCATCATCTTCACGACCAGGAGTCTTAAGGTTGAATTTTGTAATGATGAAGCGGAATAAGAAGTAGTAAATAACTGCAAATACTAAACCTTGAACGAGTAACCAATATGGATGATTTGCCATTGGATTTTTTAAACTTAAGAACCAGTCGATAAACCCTCCACTAAAGGCAAATCCTGCTGTCAAATGGAATGTAGCTGCAATCGCCATTGAAAGACCAGTTAAAACGGCATGCACAAGATAAAGCATTGGAGCTAAGAACATGAAAGCAAATTCTATTGGTTCTGTTACCCCTGTCAAGAAGGAAGCAACACCTGCGGCCAACATTAAGGAAGCTATTTGTTTTTTCTTTTTTGTTTTTGCTGTATGCACCATCGCTAATGCTGCTGCAGGCAACCCAAACATCATGACTGGGAAGAATCCTGCTTGATACATACCTGTAACCCCTTTTACCCCTTTACCTTTCAAGAAGTTTCCAATATCATTGATTCCGGCAACATCAAACCAGAACACGGAGTTTAAGGCGTGGTGTAACCCTGTTGGAATTAATAGTCGGTTGAAGAAACCGTAAAGTCCAGCACCAAAAGCACCTAGATCACTAATGGTTTTACCAAAAGATACCAACGCAGTATAGATGACTGGCCAAATAAAGAACAATGCACCAGACACTACCAGCATTGCAACCGCTGTCATTATTGGTACCAGGCGTTTCCCACTAAAGAAGGCAAATGCATCCGGCAGTTTTACATGACTAAAACGATTGTACATCATCGAAGCGACGATACCTGCGAGAATACCAACAAATGCATTTTCAATTTTAGCAAAAGCCGGATCAACTTTTGCTGCATCAATTCCCTGTAGCAATGCTACTGAATTAGTAGAAAGCAAAGTTTTGACAACTAAGAAAGCAACCAAACCGCTTAGCGCAGATGAGCCATCTTTTTCCTTTGCCATACCCAATGCTACACCTACAGCAAATAGGATTGGTATATTATCAATAATTGAGCCCCCGGCTTTAATTAAGAAGGCTGCTAACGGACTATCGGCTCCCCAGCCCGTAGGATCAATCCAATAACCAATACCCAATAAAAGGGCTGCAGCTGGTAAGATGGCAACCGGTAACATCAAAGAACTACCAAGTTTTTGAAAATACTTCTTCATTTTTTTACCCCCCATAAATTTTAATCAAACTACTAAACTGTCAATAACACGAACAATGAATACGAATAATTCCTACAACAGAATGACGAATAGCAGCCTTATATCCGATTTATTATTTTGTTAATCACCTCCTTCAAGATAATTTTTATTAATGTGAAGGACTGCAATTAGGAAACAGCCCTTCACTTCAAACCAATTACACAGAGGCTGTGAAAATAACGGTCTTGCCGGCAGTACCTTCTTTTTCCTCAGTGAAGGCATAATGCTTCTTACTTTCTTGACTATTGGTAATCACAATCGGCGTGATTGTGCTTTTTGCATTTATACTTATATATTCCCAATCAACCTCAATTAGTAGTTGTCCGGCAGAAACTTTGTCCCCTTCTTTGACTGCAACGTTAAACCCCTTGCCTTCTAAAGAAACAGTTTCTAAACCGACATGAATAAGAATTTCGGACCCATCCTCAGCACGAATGCCAATCGCATGCTTAGTAGCCGCAACAAGAATAACGGTCCCCTTTACCGGGGCATAAATATTTCCGTTTGTCGGTATCACCGCAATCCCTTCCCCCATCATCTTTTGACTGAAAACAGGATCTGGAACTTCCTCAAGTGGAACAATCTTACCACTGACAGGTGTATAAAAATCCACTGCTTCTTTTTTAAAAAAATTAAACTTCATAACCATAACTCCTTTGCTTTTTGTTTATAGTTCCCAAAAGATGTAAAAGAAACAACAAAAAAGGCATGGGGGTACAAATAAACAGATGTAGACATCCATTCATTCTACCACCATGCCTGATCGTATCAGTAACATGTGATCATTATTAAACTTGTATCATTATCATACCACTAATCTTTAATAATACAATATGTAAACGCAAACATTTTTATGAGGTTAAATATTCCGCGAAAAAAGCAACCCAATTTTAAGCAAAGAAAAAGGTGCTCATAAGTTTCCCTTTGATACACCCTTTTCATATTATTTATAACGTTTTATCTAACCCATGCTCCATCTGCACCTAATTTATAGCCGTTAACAGTAGTTTTTGAAGCCATTTTACCATTGCTATATAAATAGTACCATTTGCCTCCGGTAAACACCCATCCTGTTGCCATTGAACCGGTATTATTGAGGAAGTACCAGGCTTGACCAATATACTTCCATCCGGTTCCCATCGCACCGTTAGATTGCAAATAATACCAAGCCTTTCCATCATGGGCCCAGCCTGTTGCCATTGCTCCATTCTTATTGAGATAGTACCATTTGCTTCCGTCTTTCAGCCAACCAGTTTGCATTTTCCCATTAGTACTTAGATAGTACCAAGTCACACCATCTTTTACCCAGCCAGTGGATTTTTCACCATTACTGTTTAGGTAATACCAGTTACCATTTTCACTAACCCATCCGGTTTCAAAAACAACTACTGTTACTTTTTCTGTTTGATCACCAAAAGTAACGGTTATTTCAGTTGTTCCTGGAGCCACTGCTGTGACAAGACCGTCTCTCACGCTTACAACCTTACTATTGAAGCCGCTGTATGTGGCTTTTTTCGTTACATCTGTCTTTGTAACCTTATCTCCTTTTGTCGCTACAGATTCCACAGATAACAGTGAAGTCTTACCTTTAGCAAGCTTAAGTGAGTTTTTGTTAACCTTAAGCTCTGTGATCGTTTTATGGTCGACAGTTACTTTTACGGTGGCTTTATTTCCACCATGTGCTACTGTAATTTCTGTAGTACCAGGTGCTATTGCTGTGACAAGACCGTCCTTCACGCTTACAACTTTACTATTAAAGCCGCTGTATGTGGCTTCTTTCGTTACATCCGTTTCTGTGACCTTGTCTCCTTTTGCCTCTACAGATTTCAAGGTAAGCTGTGCGGTTCCTCCTTCGATTAGGTCAAGGGAGGCCGTGTTAACCTTAAGTTCCTTGACCGTTTTATGATCGACAGTAACTTTTACGGTGGCTTTATTTTCACCATGTTCTACTGTGATTTCTGTAGTACCAGGTGCTATTGCTGTGACAAGACCGTCCTTCACGCTTACAACTTTACTATTAAAGCCGCTGTATGTGGCTTCTTTCGTTACATCCGTTTCTGTGACCTTGTCTCCTTTTGCCTCTACAGATTTCAAGGTAAGCTGTGCGGTTCCTCCTTCGATTAGGTCAAGGGAGGCCGTGTTAACCTTAAGTTCCTTGACCGTTTTATGATCGACAGTAACTTTTACATTTGCTGAAAAATCACCATATACAACCGTTACAGTGGTCTCTCCTGCGCCCACTGCCGTAACGACCCCGTTTTTCACTTTTGCGATACTTTCATTAGCACTTGTATATGTTGCATCAGCCGTTACATCCTTTTTAGTTGTCGTTCCATCCGGTTTTGTTGTCGTTTCCGTTACTTTAAAATGGCCCGTATCTCCAACAAGCAAGGATAGTTCTTCCCTATCGACAGAAACTGTGACAACATCTTTCGGAGTTTCCTTCACATTGAAAAAGACCGCTGATTGCGAGGTATTTCCGGCAATATCTTGGGCAATCACTACCACTCTATTTTTTCCTTCAGATAGCCCACTTAGTGAAGCAGAGAAAGTGCCGTCTTGCCCAAGCACCACATGATTAGTGGTTTCATTACCACCGGCGTCAAAAACAAATGCTGTTAATTTTACATACTTGTTCAAGTCATATTCTGTTTTAAAGGTGTCTTTTACAATTAGGCCAAAGCCAATGAATTGGTCATCGATTGACCCTGTTAAAACAGTTTCCTTCGTTTCAAGCTCTGCCCCTTGGACATTGATTTTGGTCGGTGTTGATTTTACAAAAATCGGCCCGACTCTTGCTTCCATCTTTTTAAATCCTGTTGCATATGATGAAACATCAAAGCCGTACACTCCATCTTTTAGAGGTCCCTTTTTAAAATCACTGCCATTTGTGTAAATACCATCAAATGTTCCGCTTCCTTTTTGCAACTTATTATAGTCGAAGAGAATATCCCCGATGATGCCATTGCCATTTTTACCTGATTTAGGATTTGCAGCATCAAATACATTCACATATACGGCCGAAGTTGGGGCCTCTTTGAACTCATACTGATAATTCGTTTTGTCCATTCGACCATCTTTATTTGGAGAAATCGCAATATTATCGAATCCAAATGTTTTTACATATGGATGGTCCGGACTTACTGGTTGTGATGGAACGGGATCAAGTAATCCCACTACAATTGGCGCATTCACATCTTTCCCAAAAATCATCTGCTCCATTTTGTTGCCGGCTGCATCGTTCACAAACATTTTTACATAGTCCGTCTTTTCGTTTAACTGAGCTGTTTCAATCGTAAATGAACCATCCTTTTTTAATGAAGCTTTATTTGTCGATTTTTCGCCATTCTTTGATAATTCGTAGCTGACAAACAATTTTGTGTTGATGTCATAATCCAAACCGTATTCTGCAAGTTTTTGATTGTAATCGAGATATTTGTCGGTTACTTTACCGGTAACTTTCCCATCTGCATAGCTTGCAGCAACCTTTGCAGAAGTTGTCTTCACGACAATCGGTCCAGCAAAATCCCCTACAACCGCGGGATTACCGGAGGCGGTTTTACCAGATAGATCGATTGTGTATAGTCCATCAGGAATGGTTGCTGTTGCAGTTCCTGGGCTCCAAGGTTTATATGTTCCTTTTATCGGAAGTTGATAGGCACCAGCTTTCAAGGAATTCGCTGCATGTAGGTACCCAATATACCCATCACCATATTCCCCGCCTTTAGGATTATTGATATCCCAAAGTTCAATAGAGTTTTCTTTCAAATCGCCTGTTATTTTAAATGTTAATAATGCTTCATCCTTCACACCATCACCATTAAAGGACAGGTCTGTTTCAGATAGATTCATATATTCAATGGCCGTAGGCGGTTCGCCATTGAAGTCAGCTGCAAATGGCAGCGAAATCTCATTCTCGCCACTCGTAATATAGATATAACCCAGAAGTTCATCACCTGGTTTTGGAGCAGCCTTTGAAGCAGTCAATGTCACTTCCAGCATTTGTGAACCATTCAATGTAAACATTGGCTTGTCCACTGTTACCTTCGCATCTCCGAAAGCTTTGGTCGTTTGGACCCTTACGGAATAATCTCCACCTTTACCCGCTAGATCTTTCACACGGATTTGTCTGGTAACGCTTACATTTCCATCCTTCACCTGAGGGAGTTTACCAAAGGTAATGGTGCCTTTTTCATGCTCAACTTCTTTATTATCGAATAAATCTTTGTCAAGTCCGTAGGCGAGTACGTCCGGGAATGCTGCCTTATATGGTTGAACACGTCCCGGTCCTTGCGCAAATACATCATATTTTTTGGTATCAAGTATTTTTGCCGTATTAGACAGTGCTACTTTTACATCAAATGGTGTCCAATCCGGGTTTGCTTGACGAATCAACGCTGCAATTGCTGCAATATGTGGTGCTGCCATTGATGTTCCAGTTTTCCGATCATAGGCTGCATCATATTTAGCTTCTGGAAAATCCTTTTTATATTCTGGAATAGTGGACATAATATTCGTTCCCGGTGCCGTGACATCCGGTTTAATATCAAACTCAGGGTTAGTTGGTCCGCGTGAACTGGAGTCATTTACCTCATCTCCCTCAATCGCTGTACTAACGATGCCTGAAAAAGAAACCTTGCCTGAAGTCGTTCCAAGTGCGGCTCTAAGTGCCGTTCCTTCTGTATAACTCATATCAATGGTTGGGATGAATTCAAAAGAATCACTCAGGAATACGTTAGACGGACCAGGAGAATTGGTTCCCGCTTGTGAGTTGTGAATGATGGCTGCAACCGCACCAGCAGCTTTTGCCGCACTAATTTTATCAACAAACGCGATTTCTCCACGTGCAATCAGTGCCACTTTTCCTTTTACGTCAATTCCTGTAAAATCAGCAGGTTTTCCTACACCAGGAATGGCAACAACATCAAATTCACCTTTTACCTGCTCCTCAAGATTCTTGCCAAAGGTTATAGCCATTAAATTCAAAGACGCTTCTTTTGCATATGCTGCAGCATCAATCTTTACATTAGCTGTATACATTTTTTCCGGATTGGTCGAGTTACCTACTGCAATTCCCAGCGCTGCGGTTGATGGATTACCAATCGTCCCGCGGCCAGGGCCTGAGTTTCCTGTAGCCACTACTGCTACTGTACCAGCGATCATTGCATTGTTAATCGCGATAGAATCAGCCTCTATAGCGCTATTTGAATCTCCGCCAAGTGAAAGGTTGATTACATCCATTTTATCCTTTACAGCATCATCAATTCCTTTAATAATACCTGAACTGGCCCCGCTTCCATAGGCACCCAGTACGCGGTAAGCATATAAATCAACTTTCGGTGCAAGTCCTTTGATTCCATATTCATTTTTCCCCGCAGCAGCAATTGTTCCGGCTACGTGCGTACCATGAGAAGTATAGAATGCGCTTCCTTTACTGTTGAATTCCGGTGTAGCAGGAGCACGATCAAGTGGTGTGGTTTCGTACGGATCATTTGCAGCACGACCTCTTGCATACTCACTGCCATGTGTAATATAGTTTTTTCCCCCTTTATAAGCATCGACAAGGTCAGGATGGTCATAATCGATTCCTGTGTCTAACACACCGACTTTGATCTTTTGTCCTTCAAACCCCTTCTCCCAAAGCTTTTCGATACCAAGATGGGAAGCACTTGTATTCATTGCAGCATCAGCTTTACCCTCTTTACTCGGGTTTTCTAGTGCATGCATCATAAGGTCAGGCTCAACTAATGTGACACCTGGAGTTTTAAGCAGTTTATCTAGATCATCCGCTTTAATAGACATTGCGATCCCGTTGAGGACCGTATCATAAGAAAACTTTTCCTTAATCTTTACCTTCTTCGCTTGTAATGTCTTTTTCACTTGTGTTTGTTGTGCATTAACACTATTTTTCACTTTTACTTTCTCAGCAGCCGTAAGAGTTTGGTTTGTTAACTTTTTCTTACCCTCTGCGAGTGCGACTGAGTCTTCAGAAAGATGAACAATTACGTTCACTTCCTTTGCCCCTGTTACCCCTTGTAAATCATGATGTAATGATGGCCCCTGTTGTAATAAATCTTCTTGCTGAGCTACCGCCGCTTTCAGTTGCATAATACTTTCGTTCGACAGTGTTTGTTTCACACCTTTCAGTCCAGTATTCGCACTAGCGTATGGTGCCAGTAACGAAAATACTAGAAGAATAGATAGTAAACTACTTATCTTTTTCCAAAATCTTCTTTTCAAGTAAAAACCTCCCCTTTTTTCATAAAATAAACAACATTTTGAATATACCATATTTTTCAAACAATATACACAAAATGTAGAATTTTGTGAAAATATAATAATTTCTATACTATTAAGTGGTATTTTAAGAGCCCGAAAACGTAGAAAAAGAAAGAATGGTCGCTTAGAGGGGTTATAAGAGCCCGAAAACGCAAAAAAGAGGGAGGGAAACTAGTATGGTAGTTTACAGAAAAAAGGACTAACTTTCAGCTTTGTGCTAAAGTTAGTCCTTTTTATTTAATCCAAGCCCCACGACAATTTTCTAACGATGCCTGCCACACTTTTTTTAGTTATGAACTTTTTTCTATAGCTGAATAATAGATAATCGAAATGCAGGGAGTCCCAAAACCATCGAAAAAACACAATGAAAGGTTACTATTTCGAAAAATTTCAATCCACGCACTCACGAGGAGTGCGACTGCAATACTAATGATTAAAAAATTTCCTATTTAAGTAGAAGGTTTTTTTCAATAGGTTCAACAGAATTTCCCTTTTCATTAAGTACATTCATACTCGGGAATTGGATGGTAAAGATGGTCCCTTTCCCAAGTTCACTTTCCACCTTAATTTTGCCTTTCATTGCCCGAATAAGCTGGAATGAAATAGTAAGCCCGACGCCGGTGCCTTTTTCCTTTGTTGTAAAAAAGGGAGTTCCAATCTTCTTAATTTGGCTCTTCGTCATCCCTTTTCCACTGTCAATGATTTCGATAGTGATGGAACCACCCATCTCAATCGTATTAACCGTAAGAGTGCCTCCTGTTTTCATCGCTTCAATGCCATTCTTGATAATATTGACTAACACCTGCTTGATTTCACTTTTGTTTCCTTTTATGTAAAGAGATTCTTGAATATTCGTCTCGATTGTTATGTTCTGAATATTCGAATAAGAAGTCATCAGGGCAATCGTCTTCTTCACCTCATCAGATAGATTGATAGAAGATAATTCTTCCGTATTGGGCTTTGCTAAAGACAAGTAATCATTAATAATAATTTGGGCATGATCCAGTTCATTTAAAGCAATTTCAATGTAATTTTTCTGAGCAGTTTGCAAGTTTTCGTCGTCGGAAATTAACTGCAAAAAACCTCGAACAGACGTCAGTGGATTCCTTACCTCGTGGGCAACCGAAGCTGCTAATTGACTAATCACATTTAATTTTTCATCATTCTTTAATTTCTCACGAAGCTCTATTTGTTGATTAACATTTTCGATGACAAACACAACCATCATCAAGCAGATCCAAGTAATGAAATAAAAAATAACCATAAAGAAAATTTGCTCGAATTGATTCGCTTTGAAAAGGGTAACCATGACTATTATAGTATTAGCTAAAAATACTAAACTGACAAACACTATCTTATGGTTCTTTTGGAAGTCTGTAATTTTATTTCTTAATAGGATAAGAAACAGACTTGTGAGTGAATGATTAATTAAAACGACATAAAACCCGTCTCCACCTATCATAAATCGATAAACTAATAAGACCATTACCGTGATTAACCCTGGAATCGTTCCTCCATAAACAAAAGAAATGATAAAGGGAATGATTCTAAAATCATAGACATATCCCTCGCAAAATTTCATTGGAAAAGACATAGCAAGTACTAAAATTATCAATAAAGTGAGGGTTAGTTTCGAATAAGCTTTACTTCGTTCACTGCTTTTTTCATGAAAAAATAAATGATAGACTACCATTGGAAAGAATACAATTAATATTTGATATAAAATTACTTTGACATCAATAGCCATTAAATAACTCCTCCAAATAGGTAGTCATACGAATCAAAGCAAAACACTAAATACTTTTATTAACATTACAGCAATTTATTTCAAATTTATTATACACCAACAGACGAAAAAAAAGAGTGGCAGTTTCACCTCCGCTCTTCAAATTACTTAGACTAAAAAAAAATTGTCATGCTTTAGACAAGGAACAAGCCATCCAAATCATCCAAGCAGTGATTGGCAATCAAGCACCACCCAAAACCAGCCGTCGTCGTTTGGAGGAATGGCGGTGAGACGTTATACGTCTATAAAAATAAATATTTTTAAAAATAGAGTAATGTAATATTCTTATTATTAGGCCCTTTTCGTAAATACTGTTGCTTTCTTACTAAATTCGCATAATTTCTTTGATTAGGATGGTAATTTTTATTCGCTTCATGATTTTAAATAATAATTCCACCCATTTTTCGCTAAAAGGTCTTTCTATATTCATCTTATCAGGAATTTAAATGGTTTATCAGCGACTTAGTTCCATTTATCAGCACTTTTATGGTTTTATCAGCGACTTAATTACTTTTATCAGCGACTTTTGCGGTTTTATCAGCGAATCGAAGGGTTATGGTCAGATCGTCCTTAAATTTCAATAAAAGCAACCAACTATGAAAAAGAAACGATTTTTAATACCTAAGAAAAAAGTAAACCCTCCTAATTGTTAGGAAGGTTTACTTTAGTTGGATCACGAAACCACGCCTGCTTCTCGCTTAAGGGAACGCTCCCTTTTTAGTTGAGGATGCGCCTTCCTGACGACAGCCGGTCTCGCAAGCACAAGCATAACGCCAATTAATAAACTTGCTGACAAAAGTAAGATCCACTGTGCCTGAAAAACATCGTAGAGGAAGCCATATAGGACCATTCCTAGTGGCATCAACGCCATTGACATCGTTTCAAGAATGGAAAAGATGCGACCTTTATAATCATCATCGATTTGCTTTTGCATCATAACCATCAATGGTGTATTGACAATGATGATCAGTGCACCAAGACTGAACATCGTAATCATGTAATAACTAAAAACCAATCCATACGTCATTTTGATCATTAAGGGCAGGGCAATCGACCCCATAACGATGCCCATTCCAATGATAGCTCGCTTTGATACAAGAAACGGAAATTTCACTTCTTTTCTTATCGAGAAATAGATAGATAGCAACAGCATTCCTATGGCAAATGCCCCTTGTGTAAAGCCAAAATGTTGGGAAACCATTTTCATTTTTTCAATAAGGATGAAAGAATAGCCGACCTCAAAAGCACCAAAAAGGAAATTAATTAACAGTGATATCCAGATGATTGTCATAAGCAACGGTTGTAATTTCAAATAGCTAATTCCTGCCTTCATACTTTGCCACATCGATTCGTTCGGTTCCCCTATCACAGGTTCTTTTCGGTTCGCAAACAGTTTAAAATTCATAGTTGATTCAAGCGTCACTGCGATTGTCGAAGCTGCCATATACATGATGAGGAATACAGGCATTGAAACGGCTCCGTACAATAATCCCCCTACTGCTGGGCTGGCAATGGCCGCAAAGGAAATGGACATCTGGTTTAATGACATCGCTCTGTGAACTCTTTCCTTATCAACGAGTCCTGTAATCGAGGACGTAAACGTCACCCCGGAAAACATAGAAGTTAGGGACAAAATACACGAAGTAGTATAAATCGCGGAAAGTGACAATCCTGATGTAAAACTTACGGCCAGTAATCCTCCTATTGCCAGTGTTGTGGCTATTTGCGCAATAATGATAATCATCTTTCGCGAGTATTTATCCACCATATATCCTGCGAATGGAGCAGCAAGTGTTCGCGGTAAAATGTTGCAGATTAAATTCGCGGCAAAACTAGTCGCTGAACCGGTAGCTTGTAAAATATAAAAGCTGATCGCGAAAGCATATACTTGTGCTCCAAACGATGAAATCAATTTACTAATCGTGAATGTCCAAAGATGATAGGTTGCCTTTTTAAGCTTTTGATGATCATCCAACACTATCTCCACCCCTAATGTTTAATTTAATTAAACAAATCATACCACTTAATCTCTTCCATTTCAAGGAAAAGTTTAATATAATTAAACTAACTAAGAATCTAGGAGCGTGCTTTTTTATGTTTGGAGAAAGAATACGGGAAATAAGAAAAAAGAAAAAGATGACCCTTGAGGCACTCGCGGGTGAAGAACTGACAAAAGGGATGCTTAGCCTAATTGAAAATAACAAGGCAAATCCTTCAATGGATAGCTTAACGTATATCGCTAAGCGGCTGGAGGTGGAAGTAGCCGATCTGCTGGAAGAAATAAGTTCACAGGAATTGCATGAAACCCTCGAAAAAGCGGAGAAGATATACAATTTACCGTCTGAAAATATGGTTGATAAAAATAAACAGCTAATTACTCTAATTGATCCTTATATCACAAACCTTACTCAGGGATATGAGTCAGCACGATTGTTAGACATATATAGCCGTTGTCTTTACCATGAAAAAAAAGCGGGCTGGCAGAATCATTCGGAAAAGGCTGCAAAAATGTACGATCAAATGAATTTAACAAATAAGCGTGCTAACATTGGTATCTTTTGGTCCATGGTGAAATTTATCGAGCACGACTACTTACAGTCTTTACAGATTCTCTTAAGTGAACGGAAGAAAATCGAATTAAACCACGCTTTCATTGACCCGATGACACGAGTGGATTTTGACTATCACGAGGCCATTTTACATTTTGCTGTCGGTGATTCGGATTCAGCCGCCCATGTGATGGAAAACGCCATTCATTTTTCAAAAGAGCATCGAATCTTTTATCGCATAGATGATTTGTATAGACTCGCGGCTGCGCACGCAGAAATGACTCGTAATAAAGAAGCAAAAGCACATTATTCGTTGAAGTTAAAACAATACGGAGAGTTTGCAGATGACAAGCAGTCTATCCTCGTACATGATTTTTTTCAGGTTATGTCGTTCATCTCAGAGAAGCATGATTATATAAAAGCATTAGAAATCATCGAAAAGCATTTAGCAGATCCAAAAATAATAGAAATCTACCGGTATTTGTACCTACAAGAAAAAGGTAAAGCCTTGTTTGGACTTGGTCGCTTTACCGAAGCCATTACATGTTTAGAAAAAGTTGAAATACCGACCTATATGCATCATCCATTTGATTTATCTTTGTTTTATGTAATGGACTCCTATAAAGCACTTTGCTACCTTGAGCTCGGAAACATGGATAACGCTCTTCGATTCGCCAAAATAGCTGTCGATAATTTCGAATGGCTTCCCCATACACCTTATAAAGACTTTGCTGCTGAGACGTACAATACTGTCAAAGCGACGCAATAGTTCAGTAGATACAGACCTCGAACCTCGGGGTCTTATCCGTCACTCCATATCCGAAGCCGAGAACACTCATGATTGAAATCACAAGTGTTCTCGACTAATTAATATATACTCCCCTTTCGTGAGTATTCCTGATTATTAGATAGATTTGCCTCCGACATAGGATTATAATGATAGAGTTTTGGGACATCCTTTATCAAGGTTTCCTTATCATTACATAAAATTGACAACAAGGAGATAAAAGGATGTGGTTTGTATTTTCACTTTTAACAACCTTTGCTTGGGGAGGAGGATAAAAAAGGCACAGATAGTAATGACAAATTCAGCCATCTCAAAATTATCATCACGGTAGGATTGGTCAACTGCCATCATAAATTGCTCCACCCCATCATTCTCCAACGAAAATTCCTTAACCGCCATTGAATCTGGCACAAAAAAATCTCCCTTCTATGGAGGGAGATCTTAGACAACCATATTTTCATTTTTATTCGTCTAAACTAGAGTAATGAACAGAATTCTACATCTAGATGGCAATTGTCACTAAATTGTGATGGAGGGGTTAATATTCTAAATCTCCACGACATTTCCCACATTATTTTCTATCGCCTTTTTATAGATTTGATGGGCGGTAACGACATCCAGTACCGCTGCACCAACAGTTTTGAAAAGGGTAATTTCTTCGTCGGTTTCTCTTCCTAAAATTTGTCCTAGAATAACCTCACCTAATTCACCATTGAAGTCCTGCTCAGAAACGATGCCCTTTTCCATTGGGATTAAGAAATCTCCTGCTTCCGCCAGTACACCCTCTTTTGTGTCAAAGAAAACTTTATCTGCATTTTTGACGATATTTTCATCAAGCTCTTGCATTTGTGGTGTATACGCCCCTACCCCGTTAACATGTGCCCCCTTCTTCACCAAAGTACCATCAAAAACTGGTCTTCTTGAAGTGGTCACACAAGTGATAATATCCGCATCCCTAACTGCTTCATTTCCATTTTCAACTGCCACAATCTTGGTATCATAGGCTGCTAATTCACGCTGCATCGTTTCTGCGAACTCTTTTGCTCTTTCATAATTGATATCGAATACCCGAACTTCTTCTAAATTTCTTACACAAACCATCGCTTCAAGCTGTGTAGCCGCCTGCCCGCCAGTTCCAAATAAAACGCCAATCTTAGCATCTTTTTTAGCAAGAATATCAGTGGCCGCACCTTGAACCGCACCCGTACGCAATTGCGTTAAATACGTTCCATCCAAGATGGCACACACTTCGCCCGTCGTTCCATCCAAAAGGATCATTTGGGCCGGAACGGAAGGTTTACCTTTTTCAATATTTTTTGGAAAAACAGAAACGATCTTAATTCCCGTAGCATCAAATTCTTCTACATAGGCTGGCATAAATAAGCTTTGTCCCTGTTCCTTTGGAATATCAATATTCACCCTTAGCGGAGATACACACTTTCCGGCCGAATAGATTCTTAACGCATCTTTATCCGCTTCAATCGCATCTTTCATCGTAAATACTTTTTTGATATCTTCCTTTGTTAAAACTAACATATATAATCACTCCTATTATTTTGCAGCTGCTAGCTGTTCATTTTCTTCTTTTTTGCTTGAAGATTTTAACTCATTTATTAGCATGCTTAATCCGCTATAGAGTAGAATCGCAGCAACGACCCATTGGATCATGGCAACGTCTAAACCCTTAACTAGATAAACGGCTACAAGAACACCGAGTACACCGAAAGTTGAAGCAAATAACGTGATTTTTCTTCCATATTCTCCGAATTTAATAAATTCCATGCTGCCCACAGGTACAGAGAAGGTACATGCACCCATCATAATTGGGAAAGCAACTGCTGGGTTCATTCCGAGCGCATAAATGGTAGCCATTGTTAAGGCATAAGATCCGATTCCGATATTGTTTAAAGCTCCGAAAATGAATAATGCTACGGCTGCTGTGACAAGTTTACCACCAGTAAGAGCTGTTTCTGTGCCACCAGAAGGGACAAGATTGAATTTACCAGCTAATATAAATGCCGTGGCAACCAACAATCCTACACTAATAAATCTTCTAATTACCTTAGGATCTAATTTCACGACAAATCTTGGTCCAATATATGCTCCTATGATTTGAGCAACTATACAAACGATTAATGTAACGGGACTTACTTCGATAACGGATATGTATGCTAGCGCCATTACCGCTACTGGAATAACACATTGGGCATTTAGGGTACCTGGAAGCTTTTTATCTGAAACTAGTTTCTTTTTTCGATAAAGAATCGTAGAAATAGCAAAGTCTGAAACACCAAAGGTTGAGAAAAAGAAGATGACGGCAGAAGAGATCGATAAAAATATATTGCTGCCTGGCTCTTTCTTTAGTTCACTTTTATTTTTTCGTAAATCCTGTACAAGCTTAAATGCGAAAATACCATTAATAATTACTATAAGTGCTAGAATCGCTGTTGCCATTGTCATTCACTCTCCATTTTTATTTTTATTAAGGATGGGCCCTTTTAAAATAACCTTCACGCAGAAGTTTGTGAAGTGTTTCACTAACTTCTATAGCATTAATATACACCCCGCTTTTTCAAACAACAATAGCTTTCACAGTTTCTTAACATATTTAATTTTATTACGTTGCAAATCTTTCACACTTTTTTAACATAATGTTCTCATTCAAACAAAAACTCCCCCAGACTCCAGTCTGAGGGGATAGTTTAGCGCTTCAACAGCTATCAAACACACATTTTGAGTTTGTATTATTAAATACCAACGTCCGTTCCTCTTATTTATAACACCTTTACTTTTTCTTCTTCGTTTTCTTTTTCCTCATCCATCAAGCCTTTAGTGGATTTCTTGAATTCTTTTAAGGATTGACCAACTGCCCTTCCTAATTCCGGTAGTTTCTTAGGGCCAAATATGATTAAAGCCAAAACTAAAACAATGATTAAACCTGGTATCCCGATATTTGATAGCATTTTTTCCATCTCTTTTCATCTTTAGCATGTTTGGCTATTTAAGTATCCAGCTTTCCGATTCTTACAGACCGGACAGCTTTCATCATGTTCACGCAATGTTTGAAAGCTATTTTTGCAGAGACTACACATTTTCGTATATACATCATAGCTTTTCGTAACAGCTGAGGCTATTAAACTTTTCATGGTAATAGCCTTTTCAGGGCAAAGCTCCTGACAAAGCTGACAACCGGAACAGGACTGAAGGTTTATCGTAAAGCCGGTGTCATCTAACTTAAAGCAAGTTTTAGGACACATGACTTCACAGCCCTTACAGAGGGAACACTTTTCACGATCTATTGTCACATCAAAAAATTGATGATTAGGATAATATCGAGTAACATCTAAATCCATGTGGTTAAATCTCCATTTGGCCGGGGTTACTTGCCGTACAAATGACTGGCCTTCCTTCTTCCAGAGCGAAAATAGCTCTCTTCTTGAATAAGAATCCTCGAAACTTGTTTCCGTTTCTGTCATAAAAGGCGTCCTACCAAGCTTACATAATAATGAATTGACTTCTTCCACCATATCTTTCCATTCTAGGCTGAACTCTTTTTCTTCACAGGCAATCGTGTTGATTCCTTTAGCATGGTAGATCAGCAGCTCCTTTGGAGATGGAGGTTTTACGGTTGTGGCAATTATTTTATTTTGAAAAAAGTCTTTCTTTGGAAGTATGCCAGACACAGCTTGAACTGGACAGGCTACGATGCAGCTTCCACATTCGCTGCACTTTTGATTATCTATTACTGGCTTTCCCTGAGAGATGATTAGGGCACCATCATGACAGGCGGTTACACACTTTTCACAGGTAGATCGGGGGCTCTTATGACGCACACAAGCTGATGATAAAACTTCATACTCATAATCAAGACTTTCCATCCACTTTTCAACGAATCCCATTCATTCCACCCCCGATTTTTTAAAAAATACGTAGCAGGTAGCCCATGCTTCATTAATAACCTTATGAACCTAGTACGTAAAACACATATCTGCTCATGCCTTCTGCGAGAACAAAGAAGATCAGTGCAGCATAGATAAAGGCGTAATTAATTTTATTCTTGGTGGTAAGAGCTAAATAAGCCATCAATGAAAGTCCGGCAATTTCAATCACCCACCGAACCCCAATCATACCGGAGTATGGTACCAGTTTATTAGCCGCTGTTTCACTCGAGATTGACTGAATTTCAGGTATATAAGCATTGAACATGGCAGAACCAATTAACTGGACAGCAATTCCAATGATACTAAACGCGAATGCCCACTTTATCGCCTTTAGGATTGCTTTACCCTCAAGGAATGGGGCAATAAGGCTTGCCCCAAGAATAGGACCGATTGAAAAAGCTGTACCATAAAAAACAAGATACGTATTCAAATGATTCCAGCCGTTAACACGTGTAACAGTGTAGGCAGTTGCCATGCAATAAATATCAATAACTCCGACCAGTCCCGTAATCAACATAAGTACAGGATTGATTTTCTTTTGGACAATGGCAAGGCCTGCAGTGATGCAAGCAAAAGCGATAAAAGCACCGGTTACAACAATTTCATTACTCATCCAAGACCTGCCAAACCCTCTAATGGCATTGAAGGCATGGAGTGGTTCGCCAAGATGAAAGAATGCTCCAAATAAGCCGACAATCGATAAACAGGCAATAACAATAAGAGGCAATTTCATTATTTTAATAGGATTAGTGCTGCCATCGGCCATTATTCCATTTATAAACCATAGGAACAATATTCCTCCGACTGCAGCAGGTATGGCTACTGTGAAGATTAATAGCGCCCATTCATGCATCGTTTCTTTCCCTCCCTTATTTTGATTGACTCAATGGTGTAAGCACCAGGTTTGGTTTTGTGATTGAGGAGCTTGGCAGCCCTTTGATATCGGCATTTTTTCCATATTTAGCACGTAGCTTGTCAATCTCGCCAAACTCAATCGCCCGCATCGGACATGAGGTTACACAAACAGGGTCCTCACCCTTCTCCCTTAAATCAATACAAGTATCACATTTCGTCATCATTCCGAGTTCTTTATTGTATTGCGGGGCACCGTATGGACAGTTCCACTCACAATAACGGCAGCCCATACATTTTTCATGGTCGATTAAGACGACACCATCTTCTGTACGTTTGTAGGCTGCGCCTGTAGGGCATCCCTTCACACAGCCTGGCTCGTCACAATGATTGCAGGATATCGATAAATGATACATGGAGACATTTGGATAAGTCCCTTCCCGGTAATCATATACGCGTCTAAAATTCCGGCCAACTTCCAAATCACTTTTATCCTTACACGCAATCACACATGTTTTACATCCAATACATTCTGCTACATTAACGTAAAATCCCATTTGAGGCATTTCACTTTACCTCCTCTCTTTTATTAAAATTTGATGATGCGCTGATCCCATTTATAATCTTCTTCTAGCGGTTTACCGTCCCATTTTTCAAGATTGCACCTTGCAGTATTGTAGCCTGAGGTACCAAGCCCTGTTGGAACAAAGCCTACTAGCATATTATCTGCACCTGCTCGGTCCACTTCATCCTTCTCATCGAGGTCCACCCAAGACCCATGCGGCAGGGCAATCGTTCCTGGCATCAGTGTTTCAACCACAAGTGCCGGTCTAAGCGTCTTACCATACTCATTGGAAAGCATGACAGTATCACCGGTTTTTATACCTTTCTCATCTGCATCAGCCCGGCTTAAATAAACAGGATTTGGCCATGCCTCTCGAAGCTGTGGTACATTGTCAAAGGTACTGTGCGAACGACGTAGATAATGTGGATTAAAGACCTGGAATGGATATTTTCCCTTTTTCTTCTTTTTCCAATCTGAAAAAGTAGATTCATAGCCTTCGGTCCTTGGTTCATATTTTGGAATAGGAGCAATCTCAGTAAAAGCTTTCTTGGATGCTTCATTCATGGCTTTGCAATAGATTTCAAACTTGCCGCTTTCACTTGATACCGGATTCTTAACTGGATCATCAATAAAATCCTTATAGGCTATAAACCCTAAATTGTCGCCTTTTTTCCTTGGTACCTGATAAATACCTGCATCTAAAAACTCTTGCAAACCAATGCGCCCTTGCTGCGGTGTTCCTTTCACGCCCCATTCTTGAATGTCTTTGGCCGTGATCGTGCAAAGTGGTTCGAAGTCTTTTCCGTTTTCTTTTACCACCGTACTTCCCGCAAGCTGATTGAAAAATTGCTGTTTTTCATTGATTGGATAGATTTCTTCAGGGTTTTTTCCAAGTTTCTTAATCAATAATTTAGCAATCTCTTGATCACTCTTTGCCTCGTATAATGGTTCAACGATTTTAGACCAAGCAATTAATATTTCGCGATTTCCGTCTCTAACAGCCCCTTCTCTTTCCCATTCTGTTGTGACTGGGAGAACAATATCAGAATACTTAGCTGTTGTCGTCAGCGCATAGGCATTCGTGACAATAAATTCAACTTTCCGATGTGCTTCAATTCCTCTCATGATATTGCTTCGTGTTTGAAGAACAGCGTTATATCCATGGTAGATGAATTGAATGTTTACGTTCCTTTCTCCTTCGCCTTTTTGCAAATACTTCCCTTTCAAAACTGCGTCAAAGATTTGATTCTCATTAATAACATTTGTGATTGCGTTCGGAATTGCAGGCAATCCGCTGCCCCCTGGTGTCAACAATGCCGGTCCATTATTCCCTGCGTATTCCCAACAGCTAACACCTGTCATATTGCCGGAACTGCCCATATGCCCGGTCATCATCCCTAGTGTAGAGAATGCCTGCACCCAGCCTTCGCCGTTATTAATTCGTGCAGGGGCCCATCCTGTCAATAATGCGACTCTTTCAGTACCACCAATTTCCCTTGCAAGATAACGGATTGTGCTTGCATTGATACCACATATTTCAGAAGCCCACTCAGCTGTTTTCGGCTGCTTGTCATACGTACCTAAAATATAATCTTTGAAGTTCTCCTTCTTATCAACACCTGCCGGCATATGATCGGCATCAAAACCAACCGTATATTTATTTAAAAAGTCCCATTTTACAAGTGGATTTGTTATCGGGTCATCCTCTTCAAGTAAAGTGTGCATAATACCAAGTGCCAATGCGTGATCAGTGCCCGGACGAATAGGGACCCACTCCGCTCCAAATACATTGGCCGAATCCGTATATAGTGGGTCAATTGTGATGAAACGAGCCCCTGCCTTTTTAGCCTGCAAATAGTTATATGTGGCGCTTCCCATCGTGCTCCATGCGGGATTGGCACCCCATAGAACAATCAATTGGGAATTCCTTAAATCCACACGGTCATTAATCCCTTGAACATAAAGGCCTTCGCCGACACCCAGCATTTCATACGTATAAAGCCAGGCGCCCCATGAAATGGTGCCGTCGCTGGAAGTGTAACCGCCCACAGTGGCCATCGCATTTTTAATATCGCCCCCGCCTGAAACCCAAATAGATTCATTCCCATATTTACTACTAATTCTTTTCGTTTCAGAGGCAATATGATCAATCGCTTCCTCCCAGGAAATCCGGACCCATTGATCCTTTCCACGGAGTTCTTTCTTCCCTCCACCTGGCTGCCAATGTTTCCGTTTCATTGGGTATTTTAAGCGATCAGCATTAAAGACCTGATGGCGCTGTGAACGCCCCCGTAAACAACCACGTTGTTGGGGAAAATCCGGCGAATCTTGATGGGTGTCATCTGTCTTTTGACGAATCACTACACCATCTTTGACAAGTACTTTATTTAGACATCTACTACCACAATTGTGCCAACATGCGGCTGTTTTCCATACACCTTCCCCATTGGTAGCCTCTGCACCTATGTTTACCTCTGCTTTGGCAACAAGACCTCTGGAAACCGGAACAGCCACAGTGGCGGCGGCTGCGGAAGTCCAGCCAATGAACGATCTTCTAGTCAACTTGAAATCTTTAATTTTATTAATTAGATCAATCATCATGACCCTCCTTATCTATTTGTCTTGGATAATCTCTATATTCAATAGTTCTTGAAGAACTTTTGAATCCATTTGTAAAAAATGTTCTAAGATTTTTGCTAATCCTCTAAAAAAGTCTGTCTCAGCATGTGTTGCGATCTTTTCTGCTAACATCGGAATAAAAGCTAACAAATGATCATTAATAAACCTCTGTTGTTCTTTAAGTAAATAATTTATTTCTTTACTAGCATCGGGTCTTTCCGATTCTCCAGCTTGAATACACAGCTGATTAAGGCGATAAACAAAATCAAGCTCAAGACCGACGTGATCATCTGGTTCAATATTGAAATCCGCTGTTTGAAAACCATATTTCTCGTAAACCTTTCTTACATCCATCGTTGTTTTTTGGAACAGCAACTTATCTTTCCTGACATAGACGGATTCCCAAGGTTGTGCCAGTATTTCAAAGGGACCGATAAACATTCTGGTATAGTCCCAATGTAAATTCTCAAAATGGCTGTCAATATGGATAGGGTCATGCTGGGATAAATACTTTTTCATCACCTGCACTCCATCAAGGACTCCATCTGATTCATCTTGGAAAGGAAACTGATCAATCATGTTTCTTTGAATAAATTCTTTAATGTACTCCTTTGAAGGCTCCTCGATAAAGAATCTTCTTAAGATGTCATAAGCAAATTCCCTTACAAAAAATACGTTAACAATATCTTTGAACGGTAGGGACTGTTTTACTGCTTCCATGTTATCGCTCCTTTTTCAACCAGTTAGATCCTATCTCTTCAAGAACAAAATTTTTAGGTGTGGTCAATTCTAGCTGCACTTCCCGGATGACCTGTTCTTTTTCTTCTATCTCGACAACATTAGATGAAAGAACGATATCCACATCTCGATTTTTTAATAATTTTATAGCTTCAATTGGAAATTGCAGAAAATCGTAATCCTCATTGATTGTGAATGGGACATCATGCTTTTCGAAAACCTTCTTTACTTTTCCCTTGTCCTTGCCGAACACCTTTGCCGTTTTAAAATAAAAATCTCGTGTGGAAAATTGATACGTCTCATCCAGCACTTGATCATGGTTTTGCTGATAGATTTGCCCAGTAAATTTGTTTTCCAATGAGCAGTAATGCACCCCGAGCTTGAGCTTTCTATCTATTGCAAAATCGACTAGCTCCAGGCAAAGATTTTCACTTTCTGCCACAGCCAATCCGCCTGCATACCAAAAGTTGTAATACACGTCATAGGGTGGATTTTTTAGTTCTAATCCTTTTTCTTTGAAGGTCTGGGCATTCCCAAGAGGAAAACAAAATTCCAAAAGATTTATACCAAAAACATCAAGCTTATCGAGCTCTAACAAAAGCTCCTTCATTTCTTCTCCTGTCCCTGGAATTACCGGCATTTCAACCAATACATCCGGAATATATTTCTTCGCAAGGGCAATTTTCGTAAGAATGTGTTTCCGCTTTTGTATGGAGTCTTCCATTTTGATACTAAAGCGAATTTCATTTAAATGGGTGGTGTGCAAGCCCTGTAGAATTTCTTCGCTAAGCAAGTCACCCGCTGTATATAATCTCGTATGTGCATCTGGCACTAGCTCGTCTGCCAGTTTGAAAAAGGCGAGTGTTTCGTCCGGATGCAGCAGCGGCTCCCCACCGGTCAAGGCGAGATGTGTCAATAGGACGCCTTGTTCAACTAAACTCTTTAAATCTCCATTCACATTTTTCTTGTTTTGTAAGTAGAAATTGTATTCATCTTGATTTTTGTTGAAGCAAAAATAACAATCTCTGTGGCATTTTAAAGAAACGAAGGTCGTATAGCTTCCTGTTCCTTTCGTACAGGCTTCACAAGCACTAGAAATCCTTTCGTTTGATAGAATGCTTTTGTTATTATTCCTGTATATCGCTCCCATATCACGCAATTTATTGTGTACTTCAGGACCTTGTTGCTTCCGTTTGGAAAGCGGCAAGCCAAAGGACTCAATCTGCTCCAGGGTAGCTTTCTCAATATTTGCGTATATATCTGCATACTGAACAAGAGATTTGTTGTTTATGGTCCTTAAATTGGCTTTTGTAAGATTTTTCATCTTATCAAACTTCCTTTTTCGGATTTTTAGGGTTGTTTCATTTTGTTCACATTGTGAATAACTTCACATTTTATTCATGGATTCATTATATGTTTTTACAAAACGAGTTAGTATGGCCCTGCTACACGAATAATCATCCGTATTTTTGTGCGAGCAGACGAAAGGATTTAACGATTCTGTGACATTCATTGTCCGGTCCATCTACTTGCTATAAGATGATAGTAGACAACATAAAGATAGGAGAAAGGTGAATAATCGATGAACAATCATTTTGCCATTCCAGAATTTATCCAAGAATTATCGACTGCATCAAGCCATGGTGTTAACCAGATTGTTCAAAAACTCTCCACACTTTTATCTCTACCAGTCCTCGTAGTGGACCCACTCTATCAGGTTCTCTCTTGTTCAACTGGAATAGAAGCGATAGATGAAATGGTTATCATGCCTGATCAACAGCAAGAGTTCAATCCCCACTTTTCTGTCTTCAGTTGCCAGATTTCAACTATTGACTCGTTAAAAAAGGGATTGGTTAATCCCATAACCCTTAATAATCAAAACCTTGGTTATCTCATTATATTTAGTAACGACACACCGCTAGTTGCTGGTCTTTATGATGATGCACTTATTTATACGGCTTCATTATGTGCCCTGCAAATGCAAAAAAAACTGGAATTAAAGCAAGAGCGGCAGAAATTCAAAGATGCATTTCTTTTTGACCTGCTTTATGGAAACATCAAACAAAAGAAGGATATCACTGAATATGGAGAAATTTGGGGGTGGGATTTTAGCATTCCTCATATTGTAATCGTATTTTCATATAAAGAAGACAATCATTTTTTCACCCAAAAGCAAACGATTAACATGCTTTTACAAGTTGTTGAAAATGAATTGATTTCACAAAATTTCAAACCAATTGCAATGGCCAAACAAAGTCAGGTCATTACCATAATTCCGCTGGTTGACACTGATTATGATGAGAATAGGGCCAAACTGGAAGCCTTTGCGATGACTGTCCTAAAAAAGGCTACAAAAATCAATCCAGAGTTCGAGCTCGCTTGCGGAATTGGAAAAAAGTACAGGAACCCAACAGAGCTTTTCAGAAGTTATCAAGAAGCAAAAGTAGCTTTTGAATTAGGCATCCTGTTGAACATTACCACACCATTATTCTCTGATTTAGGATTAGAGCGGATTTTATATAAACATGACCAACAAGACTTAAAGGAGTATTACAACCATACATTAGGAAGCCTGTTGGAACACGATAGGAATCATGATGGAAATCTGATCGAAACACTTGAAGTACTTGCCGCTAATCAATTTGATATGGGAAAAACGGCCAAGGCATCGTTTCTTCATCGAAATACTCTGCGTTATCGTGTGAAAAGAATCGAAGAAATTCTGAATATGAAATTGGATGACTTACATGTTCGCTTAGATATTATTGCAGCTTTTAAAATTAAACAGCTACGAAAAATATGAAGAATGAAGGTTGTTCATAATGAAAGATGGTATATACAGAAATACTTGTCCGCGGAATTGTTTTGGAACCTGCGGCATATTGTCCTATGTCAAAAATGGCCGGCTCGTGAAAGTGACAGGGGACCCGAAACATGGATATACAAAGGGGAGACTTTGTGCAAAGGGCTATGCTTCCACGCAATTTGTCTATAATAAACAACGACTTAAATATCCAATGATTCAAAGCCCTAGAGGGTCTGGAAACTGGAAGAGAATTTCATGGGATGAAGCTTATTCGATTATTGCTGGTAAAATAATCGAATTGAATCAACACTATGGTTCCAACCTTGCCAGTGGCTACAACAAATTCTCAGGGAATCTCGGGTTCCTGCACTATGCGGTTGAAGGGATGTTCAATAGTATTGGCCCTCATACGAAACCCGTTGGCAACCCTTGTGCTTTAACCGGCAAGCTCGCAGTTAACCAAGCCTTTGGACACAATTTTAGCTCTAATCCCGAGGATATGGCAGATACAAACCTCATCGTCATCTGGGGAGCGAATCCTGCTGTTACAAATGTCCATCAAATGAAGTTTATTTTTGAGGCACGACGCAGTGGCGCAAAATTCATTGTAATTGATCCGATTTTTACCAGAACAGCTGAAAAAGCGGATGTCTATATCCAAATCAATCCCGGAACAGATGCATGGCTAGCGTTCGGAATCGCCAAGATATTAATAGAAAAAGGGATTGATGACGAGGAATCCATTCGGGAGCAAACAATTGGTTGGGATCAGTATAAACACTTTATTCAACATCAAGTTGATCTATCTGATGTATCCAAACGAACAGGTGTCCCAACGGAGGCAATGGAAGTACTTGCTGAATTTTACGGAAATTTAAAACCGGCCGTGACCTGGAATGGATTAGGGATTCAGCGTAACGATAGAGGCAGCCACAGCATCAGTGCCATCAACAATCTGGCAGCAATGACAGGTATTCTGAGTAATCCAAACAGCGGTTTATATTATATGCATTTTGACATTGACCATTTCCCGCAACTCCTTTTAAACCATCAGGGCCCTGTTCATCCAAACATCACTAAATCTAGAGATATTGATATTAGTAATTTTTCAAAAAACGCTCTCACCTTAACAGAACCGCCGCTTAAATTCCTTTGGGTGGCTTCACGAAATATCATTACTCAGGATCAAAACCTTAAATCTTGGCATCAATTGTTCAATCAATTGGAACTCATCGTGACAGTGGATCTTTATTTGACAAAAACAGCGAAACAGTCCGATCTTGTTTTACCAGCAGCCTCTCATTTTGAAGAAGAAGACTTAAATGTAGGTTATTGGCATTATTGGCTATCCATAAACCAAAAAGTAATTCCTCCTTATTACGAAGCAAAAAGTGATTTACAGATTGCTAGGGAATTGACCAAAAAACTGAATGATCTCACACCGGGGTTTTCTAACTTCCCTTTTGAAAAAGAACCCATTGACTGGATCAAAGAAGAGCTTACACCGGAGATTATGCGACAGTATTCCCTTACTAGCTATGAGGATTTATTAGAGGGTCCACATAAAAAAATAGAAATAGCTCACTCTATGCCAGATTCAGAGAAATTCAGACTGCTTACATCAAAGGAAACGGTTTCCGAGCAGTTACAAAGTGAAAATCTAAAGAAACCATTAACCTATAGACTGTTAACACCACAAACATTGTTGAAAATCCATTCTCAATATGAACTGGTGCCTTGGTTAAATCAGGAGCAGACTGAAGATATCATTGAACTTTCCTATAATGCCGCTATTCAACATGAAATTGATGAAAATACGAAGATTGAGATTTACAATCAACATGGATTTATTATCGGTACCGCTAAAATTAATCCTACCTTGCCAAATAATGTGGTCCTTGCAACCCAGGCTGGCAATAACCCCATCAACCAATTGATTACTCAAAAGGACGAGCAGGATGCAAATGGCTCCAGTACTTTCTTTTATGACAGCATGGTGAACATTAGGAAATGGAGAGAGAAGAATGTTTAAACGAACTGGATTCATTTTCAATGCCGATGATTGTATCAATTGTAAGGCATGCGAAATCTCCTGCAAAAATGAAAATCAAACACCAATGAACATCCAATGGAGAACGGTAAAGAAGGTAGCTCCTGAATTATATCTATCTCTTTCCTGTAATCATTGTGACAGCCCTGAATGTTTTCGTGTCTGTCCAGAAAGAGCGTTCATAAAGCGTAAGGATGGGATCGTCCAAATAGACGAAAATCTTTGCACAGGCTGCCAGCTATGTGTTTCTGCCTGTCCCTATCAGGCACCACAGTTTAATCCTGAAACACGGAAGGTTAGCAAATGCCAAATGTGCTATCCAAGACAGGATATTGGAATGGTCCCAGCTTGCGTCGAAGCTTGCACAACTGGTGCGCTAAACTTGGTAGATTTAAATACTTTCGAAGATGAGCAAACAGTCCGTAACCTTCCGGGTTTTTCCGATGTTACCGTTACCAGCCCATCCATCATCTTCTATCCTTTAAAACCAAGAAAGAGGTATTTTCTTCAATAAAGAATCTTCTAGTTAATCGCTCATTTGTTAAGATGAGCGATTATTTTTTCGACAAATGCTATGAGGCTATTAAAATGGCTTCATTAAAAACTCTGATAAATTCCAACTCGTACTCTTTTAAGGTCACGCTTTTTCGCGAAGAGGGACTGATCCTTTAACTTACACAGTGCCAAGTGTAACGCCAAGTTTAGTTAAATATTGTCGATAGGCAATGCTCATTCTGTCACATTTCAACGAAAGTTCTACCTGCAAATCAAGTGGTAAGTCCTCTGGTTTCTGGTTTTCGACGATAGGCTTGTCCTGAGCGAAAATCATATCCTGAAACTCTACGATTTCCTGATCAGTTGTACCCGTTTCATAGTTAAATGACAAAATTCCATAGGCAATGGACTTGCATTCTGCAATAGGCAGGATGGTGAGTAATATGGTCATCTTGTTCTCAGTATCCGGATCTCTTTTTGTGAACCGAACGGTTAATGGTCGTATTACTTCATACGTATAAAAAACATCTTTGGATTGTCCGGTGCCGTCAGGGTCTGGCTGAAATATGGCGATTTCATCTGAAAAAATCCGATCTTCTTCCATATGAACATCGTAATCCCCAATGATAGGATGCTCCTGTACCCCAAGAAACCCTTCATGTATAAAGGAAAGATGGCCTACATCCAGGAAATTTTCAACGATTCTTGGAGGATTGGCATTCACTTCCTGTGGTCCCCATAAGACATTACGGAAGTTATCATCTGTATATTCAGGATAAGAAAAGAATTTAGGATTATTGTTGTTGAGATTAATCCACACAAATCCATATGCTTCTTTACATGTATATTTAATCGCTTTCGCTTTTAATGGAATGGCTCTTCCTTCAGGGAGCTGTGGGATTTTTGTACATGTACCGGCAGAATTATATTCCCAACCATGGTAGGGACATACGATATTCCCATCTTTCACGCAGCCTAGGGATAGAGCAGCACCTCGGTGAATACATAAGTCCTTAAAAGCGTGGATCCCTTCTTCATTGCGGAAGAGAACGACCCTCTCGCCCAATATCGTTACCTGTAATGGCTCTTCTTTTACGTCCTCTCTTTTACAAGCAACGACCCAGTCACTGCGTAACACGTTATCTTCCAAAAGCATGTTTACCATCCCTTCATTGATGAATTCTTTTTATTACCTATATTTTATGAAGCCAATTAACCAAAGTCAACACAAAAACACGAACATTATTTAAAAATTATATAAAAATATACGTAATTTACTGTTTACAACTTCTAAATTGTTATTTATAATTCAATTAAAGTTTTTAATACACCAGTAGTAAAAACTCCACAAATCATCTCAAAAACAATTGCTTCTACATCAATGCTTTACTGTGATTTCAACATGATTGAAATGCTATTTTCCTAATATCTTTACTCTTTTAATGTTTATTTATTTCAAAC
The DNA here is from genome assembly GCF_031988165.1 of Neobacillus sp. Lineage (NCBI taxonomy): Bacteria > Bacillati > Bacillota > Bacilli > Caryophanales > Bacillaceae > Neobacillus > Neobacillus sp. The sequence goes on along the minus strand of NZ_DALZYO010000014.1, from coordinate 89,815 downwards.
TAATTTAAAGTAGAGGAGAATAATCAAGTGGACCAAAAAGAGCAAAACACGAACATTGTAGTAGGCATCAATGAAAAAATTAGTTGGGGAAGAGCTTTTTTGCTTGGGATGCAGCATGTACTTGCGATGGATTTGTATATCGCACCAATCATTATTGCTGGTTTACTTTCATTGGATTCATTGAATACAACATTTTTCATTCAAATGTGTTTTTTGGCAGCAGGACTAGCGACACTCATTCAAACCATTGGCGGCTTGCGGTTGCCAGTCGTTCAAGGCCCTTCCTATGTCCCTATCGGTGCGTTGGCAGCAATAGGAGGAAAACTTGGATTAGGTGCTGTTTTCGGCAGCCTCCTTCCTGGGGCATTAATTATTGCGCTCCTTGGGTATCCGTTAAAATGGTTTGCTAAAGCCGTACAGAAAATTATCCCGCCGCTTGTTGGAGGAACCGTCATTGTTATTGTAGGAATCTCATTAATGCCAAATGCATTTAATAGTATTTACCATGCACCCGGAAATGTAGGACACAATGTATTGATTGCATTTGTTTCTGCAGCGGTTTTAATTATTTGTATTCTTCTTGGACGTAAGGCAAAGGGGTACGGTACATTTTTCCGCCTAGTTTCGGTTATTCTAGCCATTATCGCTGGCACGATTACCGCATCACTATTTGGAACCGTTGATTTCTCCTCTGTAAAACAAGCATCTTGGATTTCGTTTCCGAGCTTTTTCCCATTCGGAAAACCAATATTTAATTTACAAGCGATTTTAACAATGGTATTTATTTATTTGGTTATCTTAATTGAAACAACAGGGACTTGGTTCGTGGTATCAACCGTTACTGACAGTGAATTAGATGAAAAACGATTGAACCGTGCATCTGTCGGTGAAGGAATCGGCTGTTTCGTCGGATCTCTTTTCGGTGGAACACCTATGACAGGGTATTCATCTAACGCTGGAATTATTGCAATTACTGGTGTTGCCAGCAGAATGGCGATTATCGCTGCCGGAATTATTCTGGTTGCATTGGGGCTAATCCCTAAATTATCTGCTATCATTACATGTGTTCCTGAACCGGTGATTAATGGAATCTTTGGTGTCGTGTGTGTGGCGATTGTCATGAATGGTTTAAAAGTCATTCAGCATGTTGTCATAGATGACCGCAATATGATGGTGATTGGAGTTCCAATCTTACTTACAGTAGGTACTATGGTTCTACCGAAGGAAATCTTAAACAGTGTCCCTGATTTTGCAAATTATATCCTATCTTCCGGAACAGCTGTTGGGGCGATCGCTACGGTCATACTTAATCTAATCATCCCGCACGATCGAGATAAAACAGTTCCGACGGGACAAGGTTCATTAACTTAGTCAGATAAACCAAAAACAACATTGAAATAAACCAAAATGAAAGAAGGATTAGTCATTAAGACTAATCCTTCTTTCGTTTTGACTTATTGACTAAAGGCGTTGCGGCCTTCGATAATTGGCAATGTTATTTCGCTGCGGGTTGGTGTTACCGTAATTTTTGTACCAGCTTTAGGACGAATGGTATAGTCGTAATCACTTGCGATGAGAACAACACCAATACGGTGCCCCTCCTTAAATACATAGTCTTTAGGCTGCATGTCCCATTCGAAGGTGTAGTCTCTGCCTGGAACAAGTGATTCGGAACGATCTGCCGAATGAAGATTTTGCGGGTCTACCCAACCGCGCGATACAATTACTGGGTTGGAACTGCTGTAGTCAACCAAAAGTGCTGTTAAGTTTGCAACAGGACGGTCGATACTTGCACGGATACTTACTTTAGGCGTACCGCTTAACCGAACTTCCCCATTTAAGTTCGGAGTGAGATAAGCTAATCGGTTTGAAGAATTTAACTCCGGATTCGCTATCAGTGTATTGGCCTTCTTCAGTGGATCATCAATAACTGTTTGCGTATTATGCGGCTTATTAGGAACAGGATTCAGCTGCAGTGCCCCTAAATCATTTCCAGTGCCTGTTAAATGAAGCCTTGTAGCTACCGTTCCTGGTGCAGGCCAGCTGGCTTCCTTGCTCCAAGTTTTGTCCTCACGCTGGATATCAACAGCAGGCTCATTCATTATTCCGTTTTCAATTCCGTACAGATAAAAGTCAAACCATTTATTTTGTGTTTGTGGCCAGTTATTCCCAGAAGGACTTGAATGGCCTCCCTGATGCAGCCACAATTTACGAGGGACATTATTTTCTCCTAATGCTTCCCACCACTGGGCAAATTGTTTTGTCTTAACATTCCAATCATTAAGCCCATGAACGACAAGAACACTAGCCTTCACTTTTTTGGCATCCTTAACATAATCCCGGTCGGCCCAGAACTTGCTGTAGTCACCAGTTTCTCTGTCTTGGGCAGCTTTCAGCTCGGCAATGACATCTTTACAAACTTGAGGATTGTTTCTCGTTAACACAGCTTCAGCCATATTATCAGTGTCTTCACCTTGATAGGCGCCAGGCGCAATAACCGCGCCGTTAGCACGATAATAGTCGTACCAGCTGCTGATTGCGGCAACTGGAATAATCGTTTTCAATCCATCCACACCGGTAGCTGCAACCGCATTTGGCAATGTCCCATTGTAGGAAGCACCTGTCATTCCCACATTCCCTGTTGACCAATCAGCAGAAACTTCTTTTCCATCTCCGGTAAATGCTTTAGCCCGGCCATTTAACCAATCAATAACAGCTTTTGTACCAAGAATTTCCCGATCATCCCCTGTTGTCGGACACCCTTCCGATTTGCCTGTCCCAATACTCTCCGCAAGAATAACACCATAGCCACGTGGGACATAGTAATTCCCTAAAGAGCCGAGATTGGCAGCTTGTCCTTCCGCAAGTGCAAATGGCTTGCCGCCACGTCCGTTCCCATTTCCTGGGTGCTTAACTGGAATTAAGTCAACATCAACATTAAAGACAGGGACATCTAGAAGGCCTGAGCGATAAGGACTCATCTCATAGATGACAGGAACTTTAATCCCCGGCTCGGTTTTAGGACGGTATACTTTAATGGAGACCTTGTCACGCTTACCGTCTCTGTCACTATCAATCGCTGTCTCAACAAACAAGTTTTCAATAATCGCCTCGTCGGTAGAGTAAATTGGTTTGGTCATTCCATTTTCAAGTTCAATTTTTGTTGCCTCTGATGCTGTTTCTGGAATCAATCCATTCAGTGGGATTCCATTCCACTCTAAAAGTCCCCCCTTGGTTTTTGACGCCAATGCAGTTGTCACTGTTTGATGTTGCCTAGTTTCTGCTTTTACTGTCCAAGCATCTACTCCTGCTACTAACGAAAGAGAAAGAACAGAGCACAAACTGACGTTCAAGATTTTTTTCCTCACTACTTTTCCCCCTTAGACATGGTTTTAGGCGGTTATCACCATTTTCTAGTATATAATTGAATATTCTAAATTTTTGTTAAACTATGTCGAAAAATTAAAAAAGGGAAAAAGTACTATCTTTTTTACAAGGTAAACCGCAAAAAGTCCTGCTTTTCAATTCGCGAAAAGCAGGACTTAAATCACGCTAGATCATCATTTTTGTAAAATCAATTATTTTCATAATACGGATAACCTAACCACTCCGATCTCGAATAAGAAAAACACTAACATTCGGGTGTCCATACCACGCGGACAAGTGTACATTTATGGTGCCTCATTTATGGTGCCTGACACCGTTAGTTCATCACCCATTTATCCTTTAAGAATAGGATTCTTCCGATGATAAAGAGAAGGATCATGCAGACTAGGTTGCTTGTAAAGGCGACTAGGATGTGTTGGTAGTCAATGATGCCGAAGACTAGTTCTTTCAGCAAGCTGAAAAGGTTCAAGATTGGTATCGCAAAGTGCTGAAAGGACAATTCGTTTGTCCCGATGCTAGATAGGATCATTGCCGGGAACATCGCGAGCATCATCACCGGTGTACTGTAACTTTGTGATTCCTTTACGGTCTTGCCGATGATGCTTGTAAGCATGAGAAGTGAAGCAGTAAACATGGCATAGATGATGGAGACCAACACAGCTAACGCAACAATAACGACTGCATTGTCACCCAAAGAAATGGCTTTTTTTAGATTTTCTGTCAGTAAGTTAATCTCTAAAGCTACTACAATTAACGTGATTATTCCTGTAATCGACCCGACTGAAGCAATCGTCAGCCATTTCGAGAACAACAAGGTCGACCGCTTTACTGGTGTCATTAATAATGCTTCCATCGTCTTCTTCTCTTTTTCGCCGGCAAATAAATCGGAAGCTGCCGGACTAGCACCCACTCCGATGGCTATAGCTAAAATCAACGGTATAAGCATTGCCAGTAAGTTTGCATTTGGATTTTGATCAGAAACTTCTTTTTGTTCAATTGTGAACGGCTCGACTAGATTAGGATCTGTTCCTTTTGCTTGCAGCCGTTCTGAAATAATCGACTTCTCATAAAAGCCCAAAGCATTTTGGACAATGTTCTTCAGATTAGATGACTTTTGGCTGAAGGAATCTCCGATAATCGTTACCGTTGCTTTTTCCCCGGTTTCGATATTGCTACTAAAATTAGGTCCAAGAATAAGAGCTGCCTGTGCTTTCCCATCCTGGAGCGCTTTTTCAGGATTAGAAGATTTGACGAGTTCAATATTCTTAAAGCCAGTAAAAATAGCCGCTGCCTCACGATTAAATGATTCGTTTACGGCAAGCTTATAGCTTTCCTCTTTCCCATCTGAGATCAATTTCTCATAAAAAAAGGTTAATCCTGTCATCATAATAACTGGTAATAGCACGGTTAATAATAATGTCCGGCGGTCGCGGAAGCAGTCTTTTATTTCTTTTAAATAGATTTTAAGAAGCATAGTGTTCGTTCCCCCTTACAAGCTTGCTCATGAAAATATAGTTCAAATCGCGGCTGCCCTCTGACTTGTACAGTGACTCTAAGTTCCCCTGATAGACTAGTTCACCTTTATGCATCATGGCTACGGAATCACACAGTAGAGAAACTTCCTCCATTACATGACTTGAAAAGATTATCGTCTTTCCTTCCCGCTTAAGCTGATGAACAAGCTGCCGGAACACATTGGAGGAGGTGATATCTAATCCAGTTGTCGGTTCATCAAAGAGAATAATCTCGGGATTATGAATGAGTGTTCTTGCAATCGCAACTTTTTGGCGCATTCCTTTTGAGAACCCGCTCACTTTCCGGTTCAAGTAATCGCGCATGCCAAACATCCTTGACAAGTCATCAATGCGCACCTTCGTTTCGTGTTTACTTAATCCGTATAGCGTTGCAAAGTATTCCAGATTTTCTCGGGCGGTCAAGCGGTCATATAACCCCGTTTCGCCGCCAAACAACACGCCGATTCTTTTTTTCACTTCATCCGCATTCTTTATCGTGTCATATCCGGCAACTGTTACCGTGCCCTCTGTCGGCGTCAACAGCGTGGCAACCGTTCTTAGTAACGTCGTTTTACCAGCGCCGTTTTCTCCAAGCAGGCCCACCACCTGCCCAACATTTACGGAAAAGGAGACATGTTTCAGTGCCGTGATGAATTTCTTTTTATCTTGAAATTTTTTCGTTACCTCATGGATTTCAATCATTTATTTCCACCCCATCTGTTTTGTTTCTTGATGTCATCATACAAATAAACCAACGGGAAATCTGCACTTATGTCGCGAATCGTCCATTTCATGTCGCGAAAATGCCAAATTTCACCTTAAAGATGGTAAGATATAAAGAAGATTCTAGCAATAGCGGATTTTAACATTATTGTTGGTTAAAGGTGAGGCGGTCATTATGAAGATTGGTCTAGTCGATGATCGATTCATTGATTTAGATAAATTAAACGGGATCATCGCAGGAATACCAGATTTAGAGATTGTTTTCTCTACTACTTCAGCAGAGGAAGCTTATGAGCAGATTAAAAAAGAAACGATTGATTTATTAATTGCCGATATTGAAATGCCGAGTTTATCTGGTTATGAGCTTGCTGATATTATCCATTCGCACGCTTTAAATATTTCGGTGATTTTTGTAACGGCGAACAGCGGCTATGCCGTTCATGCATTTGAATTGAATGTCCATGATTATATCATGAAGCCTTATCCAAAGGACCGTTTAATTAAATCGATTGAGCGGCTGAAGGAAAAGGCACAGTCAGCTGAGATTGCTGGTCGACTTTATTTAAAACAAAAAAACGATATTCATATTATTCAGAAGAAGGATATTATTTTTATTGAAAGATCCGGGCGCTCTTCTACGATATATACAAAGTCCGAAGCAATAAAAACCTATCAAACTCTTAATGAATTAGAAGGTGAACTAAGGGAACGCGATTTTATCCGCTCTCACCGATCGTTCATTATCAATATCCACTATGTAAAAAACTTTTCCCTGTATGCAAAGAATTCCTATATCGTGACGTTTGAAGGAATTGAGGAACAAGCGATGATTACAAAGGAAAAAGTAGATTTTTTACAAGAAAATTATTTTTAAAGGCAGGAAATGAACTTGAAGTCGATAATTTTATATTGGTTGGCGTTAGCTGTACTGGGCACGGTACATCTTCATATGCTCTGGCTAATGCTGCTATGGAACATTCCTTTTTATTTAACTTGTATATTCGTAACCGTGATTATCTATTATTTTTATAAAAAAAGCATCACTCACATTTCTATTTTAGGGGTAAAATGGAACTCCTTGTTATTTGGCTTGCATCTGCTACTTGTAGTGATTTATACGGACTTGAAGCCATCGTGGATGTATCTTGTGCTGTTAATCCTTTTTATCGGAATTGAATACATTAGGCTTTCCGGTGCACAGAAGTTGGCAGCAATAACCCAAGAGAATCATCTTTTTAAGGAACAAACAGCCCATTTTAATGAAACATTTCGCGTTGTCCGCAGTGAACGGCATGATTTTCTCAAACATGTTTCCGCCATCCACTTTATGCTTGAGACTGAAAAATATGGTGAGGCAAAAGCGTATCTGGATGAATTAGTCGACGGCTATGAAGAAACGAATCTTTCCATTAAAGGAGAACGAGGAATTGTTGCCGGGGTCTTGCATCAAATGTATCGGCGTGCCAAAACAGCAGGAATTGCGGTTGTCTATGACTTCGACCTGCCGCTATCGACATTAACACTCCCTGATACCGTCATGGTGAAACTGCTTGGAAATCTGTTATCGAATAGCATCGATGCTTGTGAAGACTGGCAAAGGGAACATAAGCAACAGTCTGTGATCACACTGCAATTTTATAAACGAAGCGGTTTGTATTTGCTCATTTGTAAAAATAACAGCCTAGCCATCCCCACTGCAATATTAGATGGATTGTTCCAGACTTACGGAAAAACAACTAAGGCGAACGGTCATGAGGGGCTTGGGACGAAGATCATTAAGGATATCGTAAATGACCACCACGGCTTTTTAGACTTTGTCTTTAAAGACCAGGAGTTCACCGTCAAAATAAAATTTCCAGCCATTCAAAAAGAAAAGCAAAAGTGCCTGTATAGCGACGTCTACTAGCTGCTGGGCTCTAGAACTGGACAATTCTAAAAGTCGAAATTTATCCTTTTTAATCTTTGAACAGGAAAAATCCCATCTGCTCGAGTAGATGGGATTTTTCCTTTAGTACGGTCTATTTCTCAATAGCATGTGTACCATTTATTTCGTTTGCAAGGTTTTTACCGGCACTGATGAAAGTTTAATCGATAATGGAAAGGCTAACAGCAGTAAACATATAATAAAGCCAATTACACCACCCCAGCCGAAATTTGACAAAAAAAATTCGCCGGCAGTACCTGCCGTGCTCGATCCAAAATAATAAAAAAATAAATAAAGCGAAGAAGCTTGCGCTTTCGCAGTTTGTGCTTTTCGCCCCACCCAGCTTGAAACAATCGAATGGGAACCAAAAAATCCAAAGGTAAAAATAGCGATACCGATTATCTTTAACACCAAAGGCTCTACAAGTGTCAATGCTGCTCCAGTAACCATAATGACCAGACCAAGCCACAAGACCTTCGATTTTTGTTAGAGCCATTCCCTACTGTCTCTATTATCCTAATAATTAATCAGAATTTTTATAAAAGTTGATAAAATACCTTGACAGTTTGATTATGCTTCGTTATTATTTATTCCTATAAAACATATCGGGATTATCAAATTAGCACCGATGATAAACTAACAGGTTACTAGGAGGGAAATCGTGCTTAACTTATTCGTAAAGACAGAAAAGCAAAAGACCTGGTTACAAAAGTTGCGTGAGAAAGAAGAAAAATTTAAAAATAAGTCGGCTGAAATTGATGAATTGGCCATTTTTCCGGAAGAAAATATTCAGGAGTTAGTGGAGATGGGCTATTCAAGTATTACTCTTCCAGTTGCTTATGGCGGTGAAGGATTAAAAGTCTATGATATGGTGCTCCTTCAAGAAACACTGGCTAGTTTTGATGGAACCACCGCACTTTCGATTGGCTGGAATCTCGGGGTGATCGGCGAGCTCTTTGAAACAAAACTTTGGGATCACGAGAAATTGGATTTCTTTGCGAAAGAAATTCTTAACGGTGCGTTGGTGAACCGGGCCGTAAGTGAAGCACAAACAGGGAGTCCAACCAGAGGCGGGCGGCCCGGAACAACTGCGGTTAAAAAAAATGGTGCTTGGGTGCTGACAGGACGGAAAACATTTACCACCATGTCTCCTGTATTAACTTATTTTCTAACATCTGCCTGGATTGAAGAAAAGAAAAAGGTGGGCTTCTTTCTCCTGCATAAAGATTTAGACGGACTAACGATTGAAGAGACATGGGATGTTATTGCCATGAGAGGCACAGGAAGCCACGATCTCGTTCTCGATAATGTAATCGTCGATGATTCCAATCTTGTTGAGCTCCCGTCCATGCCCAGCGGCAGCAAAATAAACGGCTGGATTCTGCACATTCCTGCCTGTTATCTTGGCATCGCCCAAGCGGCACGCGATTACGCTGTCCATTTTGCCAATCATCATGCTCCCAATAGTTTAAACGGACCAATCAGCCAATTACCTAATGTTCAGCAGCTGTTAGGGGAAATTGATCTAGAATTAATTAGAGCTAGACATCTTACCTATAGTGTTGCAGCGGCATATGATGACGTATCGCTTAGAGAAAACCTCGAAAATGAACTTGGAGTTGTCAAGCATACGGTTACGAATTCGGCGATTACCATTGTTGATAAAGCCATGAGGATCGTCGGGGCCAAAAGTCTTGGGCGCAGTAATCCCCTGCAACGCTACTACCGCGATGTAAGAGCAGGTTTGCACAATCCTCCAATGGATGATATGACGATAAAAAAATTAGCACTTTCAGCCATTGAACAGGAGAAAATAAGCAAAGCGTAATCTTCCTTCGCGCGGCGTTTGGACTTGAGAGAATCGATCTTGACTTATCGTAGGGAGAAGAGCGAAGTCGTCTCGCCGCTGGGTGCTCCTCGAAAAAGCTACGCTTTTCCTTCAGGCAAGGTATCGCTTCCGAAGCTTATTTTTATGGAGCTTGACAATTCTCAAAGTCAAAATTCTCTTGTTTAGAGTAGGAATTTCACCCATTCCTACTTCTTAAAGCGTTGAAGGTTTTTTTGGATTTAAATCCAACTATTTTGATACGAAAACTTAAAATAAAAATAATTATTAAAAAGGAGATTGGTATGATGAGAAATAAAAAGTTTTTAAAGGTAATCGTAACAGCTTTATCGTTGTTCATTCTGTTAGCAGGATGCGGCATCAGTTCCACCTCTGGTGAATCATCTGATGCAAAAAATAATACTTCAAAGGTAAGAAAGGTAAAGATCGCCTATGACCAAGCTTCAAAACCCATCTCCTATATCGATGATAAAGGAAATCCAACTGGATATGATGTAGAAATGATGAAATTGGTCGATAAATTACTTCCCGAATACGAATTTGAATTCGTGGGAACATCAAGTGATGACTTATTACTAGGAGTTGAACAAGGGAAGTATCAGGCAGGCGTGAAAAATGCCTTCTGGACACAGGAAAGGACAGAGAAATTTATCTTTCCAAAAGAATTCCTTGGACTGAGCAGCGCAGGTCTTGTCTTAAAGAAGAAAAATGAAAACATTAAATCACTGGCAGATTTCGCTTCCGCTGGCTTAACCTTAGCGCCAATAGCTGCTAACAACGCACAATATACCATTATTGATGAATATAACAAGGCCAATCCAGATAATAAAGTCAAATTGAAAGCTGGAGATTCCTTTACAGTTGACGTTGTTCAATGGGTAAACGAAGGACGGGTTGACGGTGGTGTCATGATTGAAGGTCCATTTCAAAAACAGGTCATTGCTGATGACGGTCCTTATCATAATCTAAAAAACGAGGTTGTTTACAATGAATTCGCCGTCATCAAAACTTGGCCATTATTTAACAAAAAAGAACAGGAATTTGCCGATGCTTTTGATAAAGCCATCAAAAAGCTGAAAGAAGAAAAGAAACCGAACGAATTAAGCAAAAAGTTCTATGGCAGAGATTTGTTCGAGGTATTGGATACTGTCAAAAGATAAATACTATTTTCATAGTGAAAAAACGTCTTCAATCATTGAGGTTACATCCTTATGAAAGGTTGTAACCTTTATTTCCTATAGATAGACAATCTATCTATGAAAATGCTGCTGCTGGAGGTGAATTATGGAGAAATACTTTGATGCCAAATATATCTGGGAGTCATTCCCGCTGTTAATCCCTTATATAAAAGTGACATTTCTAGTTGCCGGTCTATCCGTCCTGTTTGGAACACTCTTAGGTTTCATTTTAGCTGCAATGAAGTTAGGAAACAGTAAGATTGCTCAGAAAATCGCCAATGGGTATACAACAGCATTAAGATGTACACCCTCGATTGTCCTGCTCTTCCTTGTTTACTATGGGATTCCGAAAATCGCTGAAAATTTTGGCCTAAACTTTAGCGACGTTGATAAAATCGTCTTTATTGTCATTACCTTTTCCCTGCAATTTGCCGCTGCCATGTCTGAAGTGATCCGCTCAGCTTATCAATCGATTGATCGAGGACAATTTGAGGCTGCCGTTAGTGTAGGGTTAAGTAACACACAAGCATACAGGAGAATTATCTTTCCACAGGCGTTTGTCGTTGCCTTACCAAACTTCGGCAACAGTTTACTTGAGTTGATAAAAGAGGGTTCTTTAGCGTATACAATCGGATTAATCGATGTAATGGGGAAAGCAAGCCTGATTATCGATGGTCGTTTTAATGCTCATGCCTTTGAATCGTATCTGGCATTATCGATTATCTATTGGGTGATTTCCATAGCGATTGAGCAGTTTTTCCTAAAGCTAGAAAAAGGCTTTAGTAAAGGAAAACAAGTCATAAAACCAACATAGAGGGGGTGACAGAGTGTCCGATAATATAAATTATCAGTTTTTAGTAAAGACATTTTTTACCGCTTTATCAGGAGTACCCACCGCACTCATTATAACAATTGTTGCCTTACTAATTGCCCTTCCGCTAGGGTTCCTACTTGCCTTAACAAGAATCAACCGAATTCCCTTGCTCCATCGTTTTACACAGGTTTATGTATCTTTTGTAAGAGGAACACCTGTCATAGTACAAATTTTTATTATCTATAGCAGTGTCCCCCTGGTACTAACTTCGATCTTTAAAAAGTTTCAGATTGAAACGAATGTTTATGATATCGATCCGATTTGGTACGCCTTCATTGTTTTCTCATTGAATACGACTGCTATCTTAATTGAGGTGTTTCGTTCAGCGATTAGCACGGTTAGCAAGGGTCAGCTGGAAGCCGCTTATTCAGTCGGACTAACCAATGTGCAGGCATTTAGGAGAATTATTATCCCTCAGACATTGGTTGTCGCCTTACCAAATATATGTACAGCAACTGTCAATCTGATTAAAGCTACCTCCTTGGGATATGCGATGTCCTTGCAGGAAATTACACTACGAGCAAAAGTAGCAGCTAATGTCGGCTACAATTATGTTGAAGCGTACATCGATATCTTTCTGGTCTATTTGATTTTATGTAGTTTAGTAGAATATTTATTTAAATTATATGAAAAACGGTTACGGAAATATAAAGCAGCAAATGCCTAAGATTGAAACTGGAGGCAGAACGATGTTAGAAATTAAAAATATTCATAAATCATTTGGTAAAAATGAGATTTTAAAAGGCGTGGATTTACGCATTGACAAGGGTGATGTGGTTGTCATCCTTGGACCAAGCGGTTCCGGTAAAACCACTTTACTCAGGTGTATTAACTTTCTGGAAAAAGCAGATCAAGGGCAGGCCATTTTTGGAACTGCGGATGTGAATCTGAAATCAGCCTCTAAGAAACAAATCCATGACATCAGACAAAAGGTGGCTTTTGTCTTTCAAAATTATAATCTGTTCAATAATAAAACAGCACTAGAAAATGTAACAGAAGGACTGATCATCGGCAGAAAGGTTCCGAAACATGAAGCAATCGAAATAGGAAAAGGGGCTTTGGATAAAGTCGGTCTGTCAGAAAAATATCATGCCTATCCAGTTGAATTATCTGGTGGACAGCAGCAAAGGGTCGGGATTGCCAGAGCTGTTGCTTTAAATCCGGATATCATTTTGTTTGATGAACCAACCTCTGCCCTCGATCCGGAATTAGTAGGGGAAGTATTAACGGTGATGAAAAATATCGCCAAAGAAGGAACCACCATGTTAGTCGTAACCCACGAAATGTCGTTTGCGAAGGATGTAGCCAACCGTGTGGTCTTTATGGATGGCGGTGTCATTGTTGAAGAAGGATCCCCTAAGGAGATTTTCACCAATCCAAAGGAAGAAAGAACTCAGCAATTCCTAAGGAGAGTTTTACCAGAGGATTATATCTTTTTCATTTAGACGAAAGGGTCAGTCCCCCGCCGCATTAGTGAAATGGGAACTGACCCTTAGTTGTTTTATTTTTGATACTTAGATAACTTAGATGAAATGCTTCCTGTCTTTCTCTCTTGTGGTCTAGCTTTTAGATTGGAAGCCCGTGATATTCGAGACTCATACCTCTGGGAATATTCCTTAATGACTAAGTTCTGTAACCGATCCTTGTTTTTCTCAAGCGATTCCTCTAGAGCGAGCATGCGCCGTGCAGGAAATGGCAGCCCAGCTAGAATAGTCATTACAGTGGGGTCAGATTCGGAAATATAGGTTCCTTCAAACAATTCCAGCGGTTCTCCCACCCTTTCATAAACTGCTGGGACATTAATTAGTTTAGCCATTTTCTCTGGTCCTTCATAGATCAAACCTGCACGAATGACTCCTGCTGCTTCAACAGGACAAAATATCGAGTTTGCCCAGGATTGCTGTATTTTACTTGCTACGTCTGATGTTGTCTTAGCGTCCGTTATCGCAGCTGAAGATATAATCGTTACCCCTCTTGTTCCCAGTATATTCATCAGATCGGTTTCATCAAAGTTTCCGTAAAAAGAACTCTTTTTCGTAACTTGTAGCAGATGTTTAATTGCTTCCATGACCTGATGATTAGAAGAAAGATAGATTTGATGTTTACTGGATTGAGGGTTTAATTTCCGCATTTGATCATTGTCAACAAGGAACACGGTTGATAGCGATGGACCGATCTTGCCCGGCACCATTATCACGCTAGATCATCATTTTTGTAAAATCAATTATTTTCATAATACGGATAACCTAACCACTCCGATCTCGAATAAGAAAAACACTAACATTCGAGTGTCCACACCACGCGGACAAGTGTACATTTATGGTGCCTGACACCCTAGCTGTTCACTGTCAAAATTAAATTCCCAGCGATTCAATGAACATGATAAAAGCCCATCCCTCAGGATGGACTTGATCATGTTTATTTTGATTCTATTTGCTCCCAACTGTAAAGGTCGTTTCAGCCACAGCATCATACCCGCTGCCATAGAAATAAACGAATTTATACGCTCCGCCTTCTTTATATCTTGTTGGATATAGAATATTTTTTGGATCAAAGGTAAATTTACATGATCCATCCGTCACTTTCGTATACGTCCACCAGATGGAAGCTGCTTTCCCAGGATTTTCACTAGCTTCATAGAGTCCAATCCAATCACCATTAGGAACTCTAACATTTTCTACGGTAACGTCTACTTTGTCTTCTAGTCCATTTAAGATATCTTTGGAGAGAGAAATAACTGGCCCTTGTGCTGTTTTCCCCAAAACCTTCAAAGAGTTTTGACTTTCATTACCAAATGCATCAACAGCATGTACCTTAATCTCATAAAGAGTATTTGATTTCAATCCATTGATTGGTAAAGTAATCGGATTAGGGATTGGATCCTTATAAAACTCGGAAAATGCGAGAATTTCTTTCTCTATTTTCCCTGTTTCAACATTGATCGCCTTCATTTTATAATCATGGACAAGCAGATCATCTTTCGCTTGAGTGAACATGACAGTTAGGCCGGCAGCTGCCGATTTGTCATGGACAATGGAAATCATCGCTTCTTTCGTAAAGAAAGGTGCCTTTTTGTCTCGATCCTCTGTATATGTAAATTTATTCGTCTTTGCAGGATAGCTGATTTCAAATGGCTCGCCTGTCCAGTCATTGTTATGAATATCGCGGCGTTTAATCAATACTTTATTATTGTGGACCTCAACAATTAAAGCTTGGTTAAGAATATCCGCTCCTTCCGGTACTTCTCCTTGAATCCTTCCACTTTCAAGCCACACATAGGCAGCCGTTGAAGTTCCAATCGAGGTAAAATCCTTTTGATGGATGATTCTCGGATCATCTAACGGATAATGGGTATGACCAGAAAAAGAGATAACCTGCGGATAAGCTTTTAACGTATCGTAAAAGAGGTCTCTATTTTTCGAAAAGCCCCATTCACTTCCATAGATGGTCCCTTTAATGGGCTGATGATGGAAAACAAATATAGGTTTATGTGGGTCATCAGCATTTGCTTGCATAAGCTGCTCAGCCAACCAGCCAATTTGATTTGCAGAAAAAGTGCCTTCCGTTACTCCATCTTCCGTACCAAGGACAATAAAATGGTACCCTTTAATTACTTTGTGATAGTAAATAGATTCCATTCCTGCTTTCTCGAGGAAGAGCTTTTGGGCATTTGCAACAGATAATCCATTCCAGTAATCATGATTTCCAATGGCGAACATCGAAACGGCTTGTGTTTGTTTTTTCGCATGATAAGCGGTGAAAAACTTATTATATTCTAACGTATAACCATTATCAGTAAGATCTCCAACAACAACAAAGGCATCTTGCTTGGGAGCTGCATGATTCAATTGTTCCAGTGTAGTGACAAGCTTATCCAAGTTTAGATTATTGCTAGATTGAATATGTACATCACTAATAACGGGAAAAACTAAATCGGGTTTGTTTCCATTAGAATTCATAATCGATGAACTGGATACGGCACTGACAGGCAAACCCGTTAGTGAGTTTACTAGTGTTGCCCCCACTGCAGCTCCGACAACCATCGTTGTCTTCTGTAAAAAGGTTCGGCGGTTCATTTCCTTCTGATGATACGGTTTTACTTCTTCGTCTACGTTTTTTTCTTTCAATATTCCTACTCCTTTCTATTAAAAGCTGAAAGAATTCAGGTCCATAAAACTCTTCTACCCCTTCAGCAAGTTTAGCCAATGGAGTCATTCATTTCGCCCACGGACAATAATTTCATGTTTTGAACATTTTTATTATAAAACAGTTCATATTTTGAATCTATTAATTTTATTTCTCTTTATTAAAACAATACATAATATTCATTAAAGCAATGTTAAGTTGGGGTAGTAATTACGTAAAAATTCTGTGGGCTTTTCAGCCGCGTTATGACAAAAGTCTATTATGGATCTAGGTTTCAAGTTATTACCTGCTATCTCTATCATTTTCATAATCAGTCAGAATTTTTACTAAAATCCACAAAACTCCTTGACAGTTCCATTATGCTTCGTTAATATTTATTCCAATAAAATACATCGGGATTATCAAATTAACATCAATAATAAACTAACAGGACACCAGGAGGGAAAACGTGCTGAATCTATTCGTCAAAACAGAAATTCAAAACACATGGTTACGAAGATTGCATGAGCATGAACGGAAATTTAAAAATAATGCGTTAAGCATGCGATTACTAATTCGGCCATTACGATTGTCGATAAAGCCATGAGAATCGTTGGGGCAAAAAGTCTTCAACGCAGGAATCCCCTGCAACGGTACTATCGCGACGTAAGAGCGGGTCTACACAATCCACCCATGGATGATATGACGATTAAAAAATTAGCACTTTCGGCAATTGATCAATCTAAAATTAATTCATCTTAGAAGGCTTAGAGTAGGAATTCTCCTGTATCTGCTTCTTAAAACATTCGGAGAGTTAACATGCAAAAGTATGACCCCCGGCGCCGTAGGGCTTTTGTGTGCCGGGGGTCATACCTTTAGATCCTTTACCTTTGGTACTTAGATAACTTGGATGATACTGATCCCGTCTGTCTTTGAGATGTTTTTGCTTTTAGGTTGGAAGCCCATGAAATTCGCGACTCATACGTTTGAGTTTGTTCCTTGTTGACGAGGCTTTGTAAACGATCTTTGTTCTTCTCAAGCGATTCCTCAAGAGCCAGCAAGCGACGGGTAGGAAATGGCATCCCCGCTAGAATGGTGGTAATAGTAGGGTCAGTTTCGGAGATATAGGTTCCCTCGAACAATTCCAAAGGTTCTCCAACCCTTTCGAAAATCGATGGAACATTAATTAACTTAGCCATTTTCTCTGGCCCTTCATAGATTAAACCTGCACGAATGACACCTGTTGATTCAACAGGACAAAATATCGAGTTTGCCCATGACTGTTGTATTTTACTTGATACTTCTGAGGTAGTCTTTACATCTGTTATCGTGGCTGAAGATATTAAGGTTACTCCTCTTGTACCCAGTATATTCATCAGATCCGTTTCATCAAAATTACCGTAAAAAGAACTCTTTTTTGTTACTTGCAGCACAGTATGAATGGCTTCCATTACTTGATGATTAGAAGAAAGATAAATCTGATGCTTACTGGATTGAGGGTTTAACTTACGCATTTGATCATTGTCCACAAGAAACAAAGACGAGAGTGAGTCAATCTTGGAAATCTCTTCAATGCATTCAGTCGCATTGATTCGGTTACCGGCAATTACGTTTCGATCAGGCACAATCGCAATGGCACCAATGTTGACACCTGGAAGTTGGTCTAATAACAGATCAATTAATAATGGGCTCATACCAGATCCAGTACCACCGTCGGTAGAAAAAGCCACAAATAAAAGCTTTATGTTCTTAAAGGACCGCTGCACAAAGTCAATTATCTCTCGATAGTTTTCATTAACCGCTCTTAATCCTATTGATCGATCTTGCCCAGCACCATTAAACCCAGGGACAAAATACTTTCTATCCACCTTCGTGTTCACTAAGCCATCACGTTGGTTAGTATTGATAAGCGCTGTTTGAAAGCCCATGGTTGAAGCTATCTCAGCTATATTACCGCCTGCTTGGCCTACTCCCAAGATTCCAATTGATTTCATCAAATCGCCTCCTTATTTAATATGATAATACTCATGTTTTATAAATTTAGACGTTTTCATTTTAGAAAAATAAAATTGTTTGTGCAGAATGCTTCTGTTCCCCTACCGATTTCACGCGATGCGGGACTCGGCTATGTTATTTTTCACTATGATTGGGTGAGAATAGAGAGGAATATACAAAATATGATGAAATATAAAATACAAAAAATCGTTTTGTTCCCCTCCGCTTTTGCTAAAATGGAAACAAAAAAATCACCCTAGCTCCCGATATTGGATAGAGCTAGGGTGATTTTTTTGGAAAATAAGCAGCAAAGCAAAATCAAACTGATTGTTTCACTTTGCGCGTCTGGGTACTATATATTTGATAAAGCAACAAAGCAAAAATGGATAGGATTGCTCCAGAAATGTACGGTAAACCAATTGAAATTGAAAATAGCCATCCACCTAATGGAGGACCAATAATTCTACCGAATGAATCAAAGGAAGAAAGCAAGCCTGTTACACTGCCATGCCCTGTACTAGAATTTTTGGTCAAAAGGGCTGATATCGCTGGACGGATCATTCCATTTCCTAAACCAAAAATCGTTAAAAAGACTGCCGAGGTCCAAAAACTATTAGCAAATAGGATAAGAACAAAGCCAATAGCCGATACGAAAACCCCTATTCGTATGACAGTTCCTTCCCCAAATCTCTTTGTCATTGGACCAACTAATCCACCTTGAACGATGGCGCCGCCAAATCCCATAATCATAAAGATATAGCCTAATTGTACCGTGTCAATCGTTGCCTTTTTAGCAGCAAAATAGGCGAAGGTCGCTTCGAGCCCAGCCATTGAAAGGGTGACAATCAATTGTAAAATAAAGATGATCGTAGTCGGACCTTGGAAAGCTTTCCACATTGATTCTTTATTTTCCGTATGTTGGCTTCTTTTTTCTAACGAAAGTGATTCTTTCAATAGGATCATGACTAAGACTAAAGTAATGACAGATGAAATCCCAGCAATATAAAAAGGAACATTTAAACTTATTTTCGAGAATATGCCGCCAATGGCTGGACCAAAAACAAAGCCAAGTCCGGTAGCGGCTCCGATAATTCCCATTCCTTTTCCACGTTCTTCTGGAGTCGTGATATCAGCTACATAGGCCATTGTAGTTGGCATATTGGCTGAGGATAAAATCCCACCAACAATCCTTGCTACGAATAAAACCCATAAAGAATTTGCCATGGCCATGATAAAAAAGGAAAGCGCTAAGCCAGCAATTCCAATCATCATTACAGGTTTTCGACCGATACGGTCAGAAATACGCCCCCACATTGGCGCAAAGAACAATTGCATTAATGAATAGACAGCCATTAACAGACCAAGCTCTGTGGGATTGCCACCAACCTTTTCAGCTAAAAACGGAAGAACCGGAATAATGATACCAAAGCCAACCATCACTAAAAACATCACTAAAAATAAAATAGGTAGAACTTTTTTTGTCTCCATGATTTTTTCCCCTCTTATCATTCCGAGTAGTGGATCTAGTACTTTCTTGTAGAGCAAGGAATTTGTAGTTGCAGGATAAAATCAATCCATATCCTTGTAATCCGATTCCTGATTATTCTTCAGACGACAATCCAGCAAGTTTCTTATCTTTAATAAGAATATCTCTTTCATATGCTCGAAGCAATGCTCCATGTATCGAAAGTGTATCAGAAAGACTAGCAATTAGTCAAACGTGACTAATCAACAAAAAAAACAATAAATCACCTGTAATAATAAACAGCTAAAAGGTGTCAGGCACCACAAAAAGACATTTGTCCACGAGTGGCGCACGCTCGAATATCAATAATAATTATTATTCATTTGATACGGCTATATTATACGAGTATCCTAATTATTTGAGATTTAGTGTGAAATTAATTCTCAATTAAAATATGTATTTCTCAATCTAAATTGACAGTACTTTTCCCTTACAGTAGAATCTACATTGTATTAATAGATGCAGTTATTTCCTCAGCTGCAATCGGAAGAATATGAATAATACAGAGCAGAACACGGCGATTGTGTTGCTTTATTTCCTATACCTATAAGGAAGTGTATCGGATGATAACAGACTATAAACCAGCAGTGAATTTTAACCATATCAATTATTCTGTTGATGGGATACATATTTTAAAAAATATTACGGAATCTTTTCCCGAAGGCAAAATCACAACGTTAGTCGGTCCTTCAGGAGCGGGAAAGACGACCTTGCTCAAATTATGTAATGGACTGCTATCGCCTGATACGGGAGAGATTTATATTAAAGGCAAAATCATTAGCAGCTATGAGCCGGTGGAATTAAGACGGCTTGTTGGGATTGCGCTTCAAAGTGCACCAATGATCAATGGTAGCGTCCTAAAAAATCTAGCATTGCCTCTAGAGCTGCAAGGACAGGAATTAGTTGAAAAAGAGGCAAAGAATTTATTACACGATGTGGGTTTAGAGGAGGAATTTTTGCATCGACCGATCAAAGATTTGTCGGGGGGACAACGCCAAAAAGTATCGATTGCCCGCACTCTCGTTAACCGTCCCGAGGTTCTATTGCTCGATGAAATCACTTCTTCACTAGACCGGATCTCGCAGCAGGAAATCGAAGAACTGATTGTAAAAATTAACCGAAAATACGAAACCACGATTATTTGGATTACACATAATTTACAGCAGGCAATGACGGTCGGAAACTATACTTGGGTCATGATGAAGGGAGAAGTCATTGAAACCGGAAATAGCGACTTGCTTCATTCACCTGTTAATGAAAAAGTTAGGCTCTTTCTAAAGGGGGAAGTGGAATGAGTTATGTTCATTTATCGATCGCACTTATTTTCGTCATCCTTCCGATCCTTTTATCCAAAGCGCTGCATTTAGGCCTAGAAAGAGACACCATCATTGCAGTGGTCCGTTCCATCGTTCAATTGCTGGCCGTAGGCTATATTCTTAAATTTGTGTTCGATTCCGAAAATATGATTTATATTTTACTGATGGTGACGGTCATGATTGCCGCTGCCACGCAAAACGCCCGAAAAAAGGGAGTATCTATTCACGGCATCACATGGAAAGTGACGGTCACATTAGTCGTGATTGAAGTGCTGACGCAAGGTATTTTACTTGGATTCAACATCACACCGCCAACGGCGCAATACATCATCCCGATTAGCGGTATGGTAATCGGAAACTCGATGGTGCTCGCTATTCTCTTCCTAAACAGATTCACGGCAGAAGTAGAAACGCATCAAGATGAGACCGAACTCATCCTGTCACTCGGTGGAACACCAAAACAAGCCATACACAATCAACTCATCACTGCTATAAAATCGAGCATGATTCCAACCATTGAAAGCCAGAAAACAATCGGTCTCGTCCAGCTACCGGGAATGATGAGTGGCCAAATCATTGCAGGAGCCGACCCTATGCACGCGGTGCAATTTCAATTGCTCATCCTTTTCCTATTATTAACAACCGCCTCCGTCACAAGCGCTATGCTCGGATATTTATCATACCCAAGTCTGTTCAATCAACGGATGCAGCTGTTGAGGGGAAAGTAGAGAATTGGCGGGCAGACCCCTACTCAGCTAAAGTGAAAAGAAGTAAAGTGTGCAGTCAAGATGTTATCGGGTTGAAACCCTGGCTCACCCACAAGGTTCATGTCATTGTTCTCTATCCTTTTCCACAAAAGAAAAGCGCAAGGCGCTGGAGCTGGACATTTCTCGAAGTCCAATGTTATAAATTCTTATATGATAAAAGGCAGGCAACCCATTGAAAGCAATGTTTTGCCTGCCTTTTTGCATGTTACCATGATTATTTCAAACTGCGATTTAAGAATGCTTTCGTTCTTTCAAACTGTGGATTGGTAAACAACTCTTCTGGTGCACCAGATTCAACGATCTCCCCATTGTCCATGAAAATGACCTTAGTCGCCACTTCCTTGGCAAAGCCCATCTCGTGGGTTACGACAATCATCGTCATATGCTCTTGGGCCAAATCCTTCATGACTTGCAAAACTTCACCTGTCAATTCCGGATCCAATGCAGAAGTAGGTTCGTCAAAGAGCAGAATATCCGGGTTCATCATCAACGCCCTGGCAATGGCTACTCTTTGTTTTTGTCCTCCAGAGAGCTTTGCTGGATAGGCTTCAGCCCAATCAGTGAGTCCGATCTTTTCCAGAAGCTCTTTACTTCTTTGCTTAATTTCAGTGGAGGATTCCTTCTTTACCATTTTCGGAGCGAGCTCCAAATTCTCTTTGACCGTGAGATGTGGAAAGAGATTAAAATGCTGAAAGACCATCCCCATTTTGGCTGTAATCTGTTTGATCTCTTGCGGTTTCGTATAGACTCCATCCCTTACCAAATACTTGCCGGACACATTGATGGTGCCTCCATCAATTTCTTCAAGATGCACCAAACTACGGAGCATCGTGCTTTTTCCAGAACCGGAGGGACCGATTACGGCTATTACATCGTTTTTATTAACATCAAATGTAATCTGCTTGAGGACATCCAGCTTGCCATAAGACTTTTTAAGGCTGGATACTTCCATGATAGTCATATCCATCACTCCTTTTTATTCAAATTTCAAGCGTTTTTCGAGCCATTTAAAGATTACTGTTAAAAATATCGTCATAATCAAATAAATGACGCCGGCAACGACGAATGGAACAATTGTAAAGTCACGGTTGACCGCAGTCTGGGCAAAGTGCAGTAATTCTGGTACTGCCACCGCATAAAGCAGCGCCGTATCCTTGACCAGTGTCACCGATTCGTTCGTCACTGCAGGGAGTGCAATGCGGAACATTTGCGGCAGGATAATCCGTGTCATCGTCTGCCATTTACTCAAACCAAGTACTTGGGATGCTTCATACTGGCCTTTATCAATGGCCAACAGTCCACCGCGGAAAATTTCAGCGAAATATGCGGCATAGTTCAAGATAAAACCTAAACAGGCAGCGACAAAGCGATCTAGTACCAAATATTGTCCAATCACAGGGATCATCGGCAGCCCAAAGCATATAAACAACAGTTGGAGCAAGAGTGGCGTCCCGCGCATCAGGTAAATATAGCCCTGTGCAAGCCATGATAACGGCTTGAAACTACTTTTGACAGCCAGCGTTAATAGAAAGCCCAACGGAATGGATGCCACAATGGCAATCAAAAACAAGAGGACCGTCATCTGTGCCCCTTCCAGCATTGGCTTAAGTATGGAGATTAAATAATCAAAAGACATAGGGAAGCCTCCAAAATAAGAAAAGCGCAAGCGCCCGGTTAGCGGCGTATGGACTGGAGCACTTCGACTGAGATAAAGAAAACACGGAAAGCGTTAGCTTTTCCGATGTTGACTTATCGTAGGGAGAAGAGCGAAGTACAATAGCCGCTGGGCGCTGGAGCTAGACAGTAATTAAAGTCAAAATTTTATACTTATCTTTTAAAAACAGGGTCCCCATAAGGAAATCCTGTTTTACCTTATAATCGTTACTACTTTATTACTTTATTTTCACCAAACCATTTTTTTGAGATTTCTGCGGCAGTGCCGTCTGTATTCATATCGTCGAGTGCTTTTTGAAGCTTTTTAAGTAATTCTTCGTTCCCTTTTTTCACACCTATACCATATTCTTCTGGAGCAAGTGATTCATCGAGTACCTTAAAAGTATCTTTCTCTTTCGCCATGTAATAATCAATGACAACCTCATCGATAACAACGGCATCCAAGCGGCCGCTCTTTAAGTCGGTTAATGCCTGAACATTATCGGCAAATTCCGTGACGGTCTTTACTTTGGATTTAATCGGATTCGCGTTCAAAGCATCTGCTGCGGAAGAAAGAGATTGAAGACCAACAACTTTTCCTGCTAAATCATCAAGTTTTGTAAGTTTTGAATTTGCCAGGGTGACCACCACCTGCGCATTTTTTAAATAAGGTTTTGTGAAAAGAACCTTCTTCTTCCGGTCATCCGTTATAGTGTATCCGTTCCAAATAAGATCAATCCGACCGCTGCTTAGCTCAGATTCTTTTGTTTCCCAATCAATGGGCTGAAATTTAACCTTAGCGCCCATTTTTGCTGCAGCTGCTTTGGCGTAGTCAATATCAAAACCAGTGATCTCATTATTTTCATCCCGGAATCCCAAGGGAGCAAATTTATCGTCAATGCCAATCACCAGCGTGTTGTCCTTTTTATCAGCTGATTTAGAACAGCCAGTAACAATCGAAAATACCGCTAATATGACTAAGACAAAAGTTGTTAAACGTTTCATCATTATCGAATACCACCTTTAATAGAATATCATTTCGCTTTAGTACGTTACCATATTATCACGCTATCACATTATAACATTATACTATTGCAAAATACAATATCTGTCGAAAAAAACCAAAATTTGTTGTCATGCCCTCAAAATGCAAATTATAAAGCCATTTGTGACAAAAATGTAAGTTTTCGGTTTGTTTTGTTCGTTAAAGTTATGGATGAAATTCTTCCTGACAAGTATGCTTTTCCTATAAGAGATTGTTCAAAAAGCCCAGGAAACGAAACTATAATTTCTACATTTGCTTTTGAACAGGTATGATAAGAGTTGTTATTTGAAAGGGGTATTTCAATGGATACAGTATTAATAGGAAGTTCTATTTATAAGGTTTATGGGTCAAAAAATCAAGTTTTTAACGCTTTGCAGGAAGTGAGCTTAACTGTACATAAAGGTGAATTTGTTGGA
Source organism: Neobacillus sp. (assembly GCF_031988165.1). Taxonomy (NCBI): domain Bacteria; kingdom Bacillati; phylum Bacillota; class Bacilli; order Caryophanales; family Bacillaceae; genus Neobacillus; species Neobacillus sp. Next base: position 65,527 of record NZ_DALZYO010000014.1, on the reverse strand, counting down.
ATTATGGGACCTTCTGGGGCAGGAAAAACGACTCTCCTAAATATTTTAGCGACCATCGATAAAGCAACTTCGGGTAATGTTGTGATAGGTGGTAAGAATCTTATCACGATGAATGAAGAACAATTAACGCAATTTCGTCGCGAACATTTAGGGTTTATTTTTCAAGACTATAACTTACTAGATTCATTGACAGTAAAAGAAAATATCCTATTGCCGCTATCATTATCCAATCATCCTGCTAATGAAATGGAAAAGAGAGTGAATGAGTTATCACATGTATTAGGAATCGATGCCATTTTAGAAAAATACCCGTATGAAATTTCAGGAGGCCAAAAGCAGCGAACATCGGCTGCAAGAGCCATTATCGCAAATCCAAGCTTAGTACTTGCTGATGAGCCAACAGGGGCACTTGATTCAAGATCAGCAACGGATCTTCTCAATACATTTAAACAACTAAATCGTGACTTTCATTCAACGATATTAATGGTTACTCACGATGCTTTTGCTGCTAGTTATTGTGACCGAGTCCTTTTTATGAAGGATGGGAGCCTGGTGACAGAGCTTGTTCGAGGTGATAAGGATCGTAAAGAGTTTTTCCAGCAATTATTAAACACGCTGTCGACTCTAGGGGGTGGGAGTCATGACATTATATAATATCGTATTCAAAAACATTAAGCATAACTTTTCCCAATACATCCTCTACATTGCATCAATGACATTCAGTGTTATGATTTATTTTACCTTTGTATCGCTACAATATAATGAACAAATCACGGCTGCTTTACCAGAATCAGAGAAGTTCGAATCTGCTTTTCTCGGCTCGTCTTTCGTACTACTTCTCTTCGTAGCAATCTTTATTTCTTATTCCAATTCTTTTTTTATGAAGCGAAGAAAAAAAGAGATTGGTCTATACTCACTTTTTGGTGTTTCTAGAAAAAAGATCGGTAAAATGCTATTTTGCGAGAATTTCATAATGGGAATCCTCTCACTTCTCATCGGAATTCTCGTTGGGGAATTATTTTCTGTCTTTTTCACCATGATACTAATAAAATTAATGGGTTTTTCGATCGTGGTAAAATTCTCCTTAAGTACAAACGCGGTGTTGCAAACAGTTATTCTTTTTTTGATCATCAATTCATTAACTTCGTTGCAAGGATATTTCATTATGTACCGCTTTAAATTGATCGAGCTATTTCATGCTGAAAAAAAGGGAGAAAAGCCTTTTAAACCCTCTTTTATCATTGCGATTCTTGCATTAATGCTAATTGGAATCGGCTACTGGCTTCTACTGAATGCATATGAATCAAAGAGTTGGAATGAACATTTTGGACGAAATCTTTTAATTACTTTGGTGATGATTGTTGCAGGATCGTATTTCTTGTTTCATTCCTTGAGCGGATTCTTTCTAAAAATGCTTCAAAATAACAAACGTTTTTATTATAAATGGTCAAATTTATTAACGATGACGCAATTAACGAATCGATTAAAAACCAATGCCGTCATGCTAACAATGATTTCCGTCTTGAATGCAGTCACTCTCATTGCCTATGGATTTGCTTTTAGTATGTACTATAATTCCTTAGCGACAATCAAAGATTTCACCCCATATAGTTATCAATACACTGTTACGGGTACAGAAGTAGATGATCGGATCAATCGGATAATTATCAATAATCAAGAACACCCTGTTCTTTTTTCAAAAAAATGGGATTATCTTATGATCAAAGCAGATGCCACTAACTTACCGAAACTTCCTGGCGGCTACTATTATTTTGATGAAAAAGTTGCTTTAATTCCGCTCAAAACATATAACCAATTGGTAGAGAAGTTAAATAAGCCGAAAATAGCAAGCTTAAAAGCGGCGGAAGCCGTCTCCATAGTAAAGAATTTTATTGGATCGCAAAATGACAATGAAAATGTCAACAAAAGGATTTTGTTGACATCACCTACGGAAGATCAATCGGTAAAAGTAGTCGATACAAAATCACTCAGTTTATTAAACGGAGATGTTCAACCATTTTTAATCGTTATCCAGGATCAATTGTACGAAAAGCTAGCGAAAGAAAATGAGCGAAAAATAGTTCAAGTGTTCAAAATAAAACAGGAAGAAACATCAACTGAACTTACAAACAAAATTAAACACGCGCTCCCTGCCGAAACCGAATTCTCCAGCTTTTCAGCTAATTACGAAGAAATTCAATCTACATATGGACTAGTTATTTTTATTAGTGGATTTCTTGGCCTAGTTTTTCTCGCGGCAACAGGTAGTATCATTTACTTTAAAATGCTCACAGAAGCAACCGAGGATCGGACAAGGTATTTGGTTCTACGAAAAATTGGCATTAACAAGAGAGAAGTAAGGAAAGTCATCAGCAAACAATTCAGTATAGTCTTTATATTGCCATTGATCATGGGAATTGCCCATAGTAGTATCATCTTAGCCGCACTATCAAAAATAATGGACATTAATTTTCTCATACCTGTAATGATTTGTACCGGAACATATACATTACTTTACGGTTCCTACTATGTGTTTACTGTGATTTCAGGATCCAAGATTGTTAATCAATAACAGAAAAGGTTCGAGGGCAGCTGTCTCGAACCTTTTTAATTCTCATTCATTTGATAGTAATCAGTTAATTTGGGAAAGTGAATCGTAACCGCTGTGAACTTGTTCTCTTCAGAATCGATTGTAAGGCCATGCCCTAGCTTATTTGCTAGCTTTTTGGCTAAATAAAGGCCCATCCCAGTAGAATTTCCGAACATTCTTCCGTTTTCTCCTGTAAATCCCTGATCAAATACACGTGCAATATCTGCTTTCGATATTCCAATCCCATTATCTTCTATAACTAACCGTGTTTCCTTTTGATCCTCTTCCACCGAAATGGATAATTTCCCCTGATTCGCTGTATATTTGAGTGCGTTTGTCATTAGTTGGGAAAGAATGTATAAGAGCCATTTCTGATCTGTTAAAATGTCAATTTGTATTAATTGAAGATCAAGCTGAATTTTTTTCTTAATAAATATCTTCGAATGCTGCCTGATAGCAGAATGAACAACTTTGGATAAATCTACCTCAGTAATGAGATAGTCACGATGAACATGATCACTGCGAACAAAGTATAGCGCCTGTTCAACATAAGCTTCTATTTTATCGATCTCTTCTTCAAGACTATTAATCGCATCAGATTTATCATTATGCTCAATAACTAAACGACTAACAGAAATCGGCGTTTTAATGTCATGAAACCAAGAGGTCATAAATTCCAAATTATCCTTTTTTTCTTGGAGAATTTCGGTAATCTTTTCTTGATGATGTTGCTCCATCTTTTGCAACATGCTGTGAAATAGATATTGTTCATATGTTTTGGCTTTTCTAACCATATTACTTTGAATAGATTTAAAATGCTTATTAATTATGAAGTATTCACTTATAAGATAAAAAGTGAAAAGAACAGCTCCAACAAGCTGAATATATAATAGATTGCTAATGTCCATTTTGAGCTTTGGTTCCACCCAAATCATGATGGTAATAAATGTCATGATGAACATATAAGTGAAGATTAACCTTCTTTGATAGAAAAGATAGTGCTTCAAGTTCATGCTAACATATATCCTTGTCCTTTTTTGGTTTGAATATAATCGCCAATTCCTGCTTCATTTAGTTTTCGTCGTAAACGATTTACATTTACGGTTAGCGTATTATCGTCAATATAGCTTTCACTTTCCCATAGTGCTTGCATCAACTTGTCGCGACTTACAATCTTATTTGTATGCTCAAAAAGAACGGAAAGGATTTTGAATTCATTTTTCGTCAAATCCATTTCTTTATCATCAACGATAGCAGTTGCTGTTTTTAAATTTAACGTTAAATCACGATGGCAAAGAAGTTCAAGACTTTTCGCTTGATATGTATACGTCCTTCTTAAGATTGCATTTATCTTCGTCAATAACATCTCCATCGAAAAAGGCTTCTGAATGAAATCATCTCCGCCCATATTAATCGCCATCATCATATCCATTTGCTCCGTTCGCGACGATAGAAATATTATAGGTACATTAGAAAGCCGTCTTATTTTCTCACACCAATAAAAACCGTTATAGTATGGAAGATTAATATCCAACAGAATCAGGTGTGGATTCGTAAGCATAAACTCTTCATCGACCTTTTGAAAATTGTTAATATAGCAAGGCTCATAGCCCCAGCTTTTCATGGTTTCACCAACAATTTCGGCAATTTTCCTTTCATCCTCAACAATTAACACTTTAAACATCTGATCCACATCCTAAAACCTAGTTAGTGTTATTCTATCAAAAATCGCCTACCACTCCTACCACTTGAAAATGCAAATCACCAAAATTAATCCATTTACTATTATTTTTTTAAAATAATTTAGATTTTTAAAACGGAGTAGTCCATTTCCTTTAACAAAAAAACTCCCTAATTACATTAGTACGAGGGAGCATAATACTTTCAGCAAAAAGAACTGGGTATTTACCCAGTTCCTAAGTTTTTCTTTAATACTCCCCGTCGAATGGTGCACGAAGCCGCTGATTTACTCGTTGGAGACGCCGTTGAAGTTGGTTAATTTCTCTTTCTTGCCTCTGCAATGACACACATCACTCCTGCTAGTTAAGCTGCGGACCTTTGCAGTGGCCACCGTTTTAATTGGGACTATTTTTATATAAAACCAAAAGTAATTACAAGACTTGTTGTAAAAATCTACGTGTTCTTTCTTCCTTAGGTTCTGTAAAGAATATTGTTGGGGGACCCTCTTCGATAATTTTTCCATCTGCCAGCATAATTACACGGTCTGCTACTTCCCTTGCAAAGCCCATTTCATGTGTGACAATCACCATTGTCATTCCATCTTTTGCGAGATTCTTCATTGTTTCAAGCACTTCACCTACAAGCTCCGGATCTAACGCAGATGTAGGTTCATCAAATAGCATAACGCTTGGTTCCATGGCGAGTGCTCTGGCAATTGCAACTCGTTGCTTTTGTCCACCAGATAATTGTTCAGGATAATAGTGGGCTTTATCAGCTAAACCTACTTTATGCAATAGCTCCCTTGCTTTATTGATTGCTTCTTGGTTCTTTTTCTTTTTAATATGAACAGGTGCTTCAATCACGTTAGCTAGTGCTGTCATATGTGGAAATAGATTAAAGTGCTGAAAGACCATACCCATATCTTCTCTTACTTTGTTTAAATCTGATTTATTAACATCGATTACTTTTTGATTAATCTCAATTTCTCCACTATCTTTTATTTCTAAGAAGTTCAAACATCTTAACAAAGTACTTTTGCCTGAACCACTAGCTCCGATTAGCACCACAACTTCTGATTTATTAATCTCAATGGAAATATCTCGTAACACTTCTAAGTTATCAAACGTTTTGCATAAGTTTCTTACTTTGATCAAATCCACTACCTCCCCTACTCTTGCTAACGTCTAATTTCTTTTCCAATTTGTTAAAGATTAGAGTGAAAATTAGAACAAGAATTAAATAATACATACCTACAACGAAATACGTTTCAAATGGCATATAGTTCTCAGCTTGAGCAGAAAGCGCATGGTTGAATAACTCTGTTACGGCAATGTATGCGACAAGGGAAGAATCTTTTAATCCGATAATAAATTGGTTACTTAAAGATGGAATGGCTCTTTTAAAAGCTTGAGGTAGTATAATACGGCGCATCGATAGGGAATATGGCATTCCTAAGGAACGAGCTGCCTCCATCTGACCACGGTCAATGGATTGAATGGATCCTCGGAAAATTTCAGCTATATAGGCACCAGAGTGAATCCCCAAGGCGAGTGCGCCTGCGGTGAAATCAGATAATACTAATACACTCGATATTCCATAATACAAAAACATAAGTTGTACGATTAAAGGCATGCCACGTACTAGAAAAATATAGAGATCGGCAATCTTTTGTAAAATGGTAATGTTAGAGACTTTAAAAAAAGCAAAAATCAATCCGATTACTACTGCAATCAATAGTGAAACAACGGTCAATTCTATCGTAATTAAGGTCGCTTTTAAAAATTCAATACCATGTGTTTGGAAAATAGAATATATGCTATTTATAAAATCCATAAACACTTCAGCTCCTCAGTTCAATAAAAAGGCTTGGTCTTTATTTTTCTAATAGATTTACTCCAAACCATTTCTTACTGATTTTTCCGTAAGTACCATCTTCAACCATGGATTTAATGGCTTTATTGATTGCTTTCAAGAGTGCAGGATTGTCTTTATTAACCGCAATTGCTATATTTTCTTTTTTAAGTACATTGTCTACGTCTTTAATTTTTAATTTCCCTTCTTTCATTGCAGAGATACCAACAATTTTATCTGTAATGACTGCATCAACACGTCCTGGTTCAAGATCTTGTAGAGCATAAATATCGCTTGGGTAATTTTTAATATCTTTTGTATATTTTTTAGCATCTTGTTGATACGTACTTGCTTGCATAACACCTATTCTTCTATCCGTTAAGTCTTCTTTCTTTTGTATAGTATCATTCGATGCTGCTACAAAGACTTGCGCGCCAGAAATATAGTAAGGATCGGAGAAATCGACTTGTTTAGAACGTTCTTCTGTAGCTGTCATACTTCCGATAATGGCATCATATTTTTTACCCTTTAAACCTTGGATGATGGTTTCCCATGGATTTGTAACAGGGTTCGCTTTTAAACCAATGCGCTTAGAAATTTCTTGGCCAATTTCAACATCAAAACCCACTAGCTTGTTGTTCTCCTTATAGTTGAGAGGTTTAAGCAAACCACTCATAGCAAACGTTAATTTGCCTTCGTCTACTAGCTCCATTTTTTCCTTATTGTCCACTGATCCAGATACTTTAGAATCATTCGATCCACAGCCACTCAATACAAAAAGTAAGGATAAACCTAATAGTACCGTTAAAGATGCTACTCTCTTCTTCATAAAATACACCTCTCATTAATATTATTATTTCTTTCTGCGGATAGGATGGTTAATCGAGTATTAGTGATGTAATCGTTTACAAATTATCCCTGCTAAAGTCTCATTCCTCAAGAGGCACTACCTTTGTCTTTTTAATGAATTTATAACCAAGCCAAAGAATAGCAAAGAATCCTCCTTTAAATGGAGCTTCACCAGTTGTAAAGTTATGAAATCCTACTGCCGAGGTAAAAAATATTCCTAAAATCATTAATAAACCAATAACTAAAAAGACCAGGAGGTTCTTACACACTTAACGTATGTTCTATTTGTGGATTGACACGCTTGGCCCACCATGCCGTAATAATTGGTACTAAGATAGCCGTAATGATAGCACTTGCTGCAATGATAATTGTTGCGGAAGCAGCAACTGGTGCATAGACTGGATTGGCTGCAGCCACAATAGTTGGAACACTGGCTGCGCTTCCTGCAGTTGATGCAGCAGCAAATCCTGCTACCCCATTTCCTCCAGCTAATCGGTCCATAATAAACAGAATAGTTCCTGTAAAAAGAATGACAGATAGTCCAACTATTAATCCAATCCATCCTGCATCAATCACATCTTTAAAATTGAGACCAGACCCTAGTGCAAATGCAAAGAAAGGAACTAAGGCAGGTACAGCTTTGCTTAATAATGCACGTAAGTCTTTATCTAGATTTCCAAGAATCATGCCAATCACTAGAGGTAAAATCGCACCAATTAGTGTTTGCCATGGGATTGTAGAAAGACCTACGATGCCAAGCGTTACCATCGTTATGAATGGTCCTCCTTCTATTGTCATAATAGGATAAGCAGCGATTTCTTCTTTTTTTCCATACTGATGCATTAAGGCTAAGAATAATCCTCCATTGGTATCATTCATAGAAGCAACAATCGCTAAAACAGAAAGTCCTCCAAGAACGGATCCTTCACCAATAATTTGGAAAGCGATCCACGCAACAATAACTGAAGCTCCAACTTTTCCGATAAGAAGGGCTCCTCCTCTTTTTAAGATTGTAGGAGTTGCTTTTACATCAATTGTTGATCCCACACAGACAAAAAAGATAGCAAGCATTGGTAGTACTCCATTAAAGAGTGCTCCTGTATAAGAACCAAAGAAATCTCCCATTGAAGGTATAAAGGTATGAAGAGTGACTCCTAACAAAAGCGGTACGAGCATCATGCCACCTGGTACTTTTTCTATAGTCTTTATAATTTGCATATTACTTCTCCCCTTTACGATTTATGGAATTAACATACTGTTCAATCCGGTTCATTCCTTCTTCTAATAATTTCATATCATTTGCAAAGGAGATTCGTATATATCCTTCACCAGCTTTTGAGAAAACGTCTCCCGGCACGACTGCTACTCCAGCATTTTCAAGTAGTTCTAAGGCAAATTCAGCTGACAATTTATTCGTGTGTTTTATTGATGGAAATATATAAAATGCTCCTTGTGGTTTACTAACTTCCATACCTATAGAAAGTAAACGTTTATAGACGAAATCTCTTCTTTTTAGGTATTCTTCTTTCATGGATATCGGATCATCTTTTCCATGGATAAGCGCCTCAATCGCTGCATATTGGCTAATGGAGCTTGCACATGTTGCATTATAAAGGTGAATTTTTAGCATTTCTTCGACAATATATGAGGGTGCAAAGACGAAACCGATTCTCCAACCTGTCATCGAATGGGATTTAGAAAGCCCATTTATAACAATAGTTTTGTTTCTCATTTCGGGAATAGAGGCCATAGACGTATGTTTTTTTTCATAGGTTAATTCACTGTAAATTTCATCAGAAACGATAAAAATTTCTTTATCTAACAGTAATTTAGAGATTTCATCTAGTTCTTTTTGATCTAACGTACTTCCTATTGGATTGGATGGATATGGTAGAATGATACACTTTGTTTTGTCAGACAACTTTTTATGAAGCAATTCAGTGCTTAACTTAAAATTATTTGTTGATGTATCTACATACACTGGAATAGCGCCACATAATTCTATAATCGGTGCATAACCAGGGTAAATAGGTGAGGGAAGGATCACTTCATCTCCTTCTTCTAGAATAGTTCTGAAAGTGATGTCAAGTGCTTCACTTGCACCCACCGTAACGATGACTTCGTCAACGGGCTGATAAAGTAGCTTATACTTTTGGAACATATAATCACATGCAGCTTCTCGAAGTTCTATTAATCCGGCGTTATGAGTATACGTTGTTCGATCCTCTTCAATCGCTGTTTTTCCAACAGTTTTTATATGATTAGGAGTTGAAAAATCCGGTTGACCAATTGTAAGGTTGATAACATTTGGATACTGAGCCACTATATTAGCAATTTTCCTTATCCCAGAAAATTGTATTTGCCTAACTCTCTTATTTAATAAGTACTTCATTGGTCGCTCCCTCCTTACGGGTAAAAAATAATTGAATATTCTGTTTTTTAAAGAGGTTGTAAGGGTATTTCAGCCACTTTCACCATAACTTTTATTACTCGTAAGATTCTACTTTAATAAATGGCTAATAACTTCATTTGTTAATGCTGGTACAATTTCTGTTGAAAATGCAAGCTCCATTCTCTCATATTTCTTATGTGCGTCATATCCATATGGTCCAATGTTAATAGCAGGTACATTAATATCTCGGATATCTTGATAATTAACAAAATGTTTCGTACCCCAGCCTGGATTGTTATTACACACTGCCTCTATTCCTTCTTCATCATCACTTAGTGCGACACAGCTCATATCACATACATAAGGAAAGAAGTTTCTCGTTACAATCGAATGAGGATAGGTTGGCTGAACTTGCTCAATCGCTTTCTGTAATGCATCCAGTAGGTGCTGTTCTTTCTCATTTTTTCCTGTAACATCTACGCGTGGTGAATAAAGAGACGAATAGAAAATAATAATGGCTGGGCTTTTATCTGTCATCCAGTTCCATTCTTCTTCAACAACACGAGCTGCAAACATCCGAGTGTCTAAGCTCTTATCTAGCATTAGTTGTTCCTTAAAGGCTTTCATATGTTGGATAAATCGGTCGCCATGTTCTTTTTCTAGTAATTGCTTCATTTCTTCGTAAATAATCACTCTTGTTTTCCATGGAAGTTCGTTATACGTTTCACCACTTCGAGCACAAAACGTTTGGTACCGTTCTGTTAGTGTTTGTAATGCTCTATCAAAAGCGATTTCTGCTTGTTCTTTCAGTTTAATCATGACATCTTTTGGAGACCATGACTGGATAAAGAAATTATAATAAACATACGCTGAAAGAGCCGTTTGGATGGTGTAAGTCGGTTTTAAATCTGTTTGCTTTAATGAGACTGGTGGTGCCGGAAATTCACCTAATGAGTCATCAACTAAATCTGGATTATAGCTGATTTGACGCGTTAACTCAGCAGCTATATAGTTCGGATCTAGCCCTTCAAAGGAAGAACCAGCGTGTGTTTCAGCTCCCGTAATGAAAAAAGAAGGGAGGAGTTTTCCGATGGAACCTTTGTAAATATAGCGATTTTCATCTCCTTCATAGCGAGGGGCAACGAAATCGGAGTTAATAAGCGCAACATAATCAAAATGATGTTCTTCACGTAATTTCTTTAAATCTTTTAATCCTGATAAAACGCCATGCGAGCTATCTTCTTCGTCACATTCAGCAAATAATAATAGATTTCCAGATAGTTCTTCAGGATGTTCAGAGTAGTATTTCAGTAAATAGAGATGACTTGCGACACCGCCTTTCATATCGACGGTACCTCTACCAAAATGCCAGTCACCCGATTCTAATTGATTCCTTACCAAGTCAGGCAATGGTTCATCGTGTAAGACTTTCATTAATTCTTCAGGGAAACATGCCTTATCTTTTAAATGACTGTAGTCATCGATACCAACCGTATCTGTATGACCCATTAGAATAACTGTTTTATCGCTTTTCGTTTTCGTTCCTTTTACAAAAGCCAATACATTATAACGTTCTACCTCATCATTTTCTGTTTGAGAAAGCATTAGATAGGAAGGATTTTGTTTGAAATAAGGAAAAGAAGCTATTTTGTTATATAAAAAGTTTGAAATAGCAATTTCCCCTGTGGTGTTAACAATACTTTCTACGGCTACTAATTCATTTGTAAACTTTAATACTTCTTCACGACATGTAAATGACGAAATCATTTCCCAGCACCCCTTTGAAAAAATTCATTCTCTTAAAAGTCTTTTGTTCTTCGATAAATAACGCCCAAACTACTAAGCTAGTTCTCCTCCATCAATTGGAATATGTTGACCCGTTATATAGGCTGCCTCTTGAGATGCGAGAAAGGCATATAAGTTAGCTACTTCTTCAGGCTGTGCATGCCGTTTTAATGGGATTTTTTCATCGGTTTGTTTCAGCATTTCAGGTGTATATTCCGCCATTTGCATAGGTGTAAGTACATAACCTGGACAAATGGTGTTCACGCGAATCGTTGGAGCAAGTTCAAGTGCCATTGTTCGAGCTAATAGATTAACTCCAGCTTTAGAGGCGTTGTAGTCAGCATAATAGGGATGACCTACTAGCCCATTGGTTGACGCTGTCATAAGAATGACGCCTTCTCCTTGGGCTAGCATACGCTTCGCAGCTTCTTGAGCTGTATAAAAAATACCATCTAGATTAATACCAAGTACCTTTCTCCATTGCTCTGGGGTAATATCGATAAAATTAGCTCTGACACTGATGCCAGCGTTAGCAATCAAAATATCTACTCCATTGGTCAATGAATCAATCTCTTCAAATGCTTGTTTAACTTCAATCGGGTTACTCACATCGACGATGACACCATGTGCGATAGATGGAAATTCTTGTAGCGAGTTATAAAGTTGCTCTTCATTCCGGTCTAAAATGGTAACGATAGATCCCTCTTGAGCAAATCGTTTGGCAGTAGCTAATCCAATACCACTTGCTCCGCCAGTAATGACTACTCGTTTTTCGCGTAGACTGTCTGAATATCTCCCATTATTCAACACATTACCCCCCTTATCTATATCATTTTGGAATCAAAACGTAGAATGAATCTCTCATTAGAAAGTAAGAGAAGGAGGCAATCAAACCGAAGCTTGCTTGCCCTACTCACTTTCTAAATAATTCAGATACCATAGATTTTTTGATATAGGATCGCCATGTAATACACCATTCTTCTGGATTATCTAGATAATCTTGTTCATCTAATTTGTGAATGGTGCTGTTATATGGAGCATTTTGAACGATTTCAGGATTTTCATATGCTTCATTTGAAATTTGTTCAAGTGCCGCAATATACTCATCTAAATCTGCCTTTGAATAAGATTCAGTTGGCTCAAGTGTAAATGGCTGCGGTACAATGTATGGGTGGTGGCTGGTCCAATAATGAAGACCAAAGTCTGTCATTCGTCTTTGGACGTCTTCTGTTGTGACTCCTGTTTCTTTTGTCATCTGTTCCCAACTATAGCGAACCTGTTCAAGGCGCTGACCTTTTACATATGGTGCACTCGCACCACGAATCTTTTGAATCTTGTGGTACAGATAGTTATTATTAAGCACTGCTGTTTGAGCTACTTCTTTTAAGCCTTCTGAACCTAATGCACGAATCCAAGCATAGGAGCGTAGAATCGTTTGAGCTACACCATGAAATGCACGTACTTTTCCAATCGAGTGAGTCAGATTATCATTCAAATGATATTGCTCTCCATCAAACTCAACAATTGGTCCAGGCAAGAATTCTTTGAGTTCATCCACGACTCCAAGTGCACCCGTTGCAGGGCCACCGCACATATGTGGAGCAGCGAAGGTTTTGTGGAGATTAAAGAAGCACATATCGAATCCGGCTTCTTTAGCTCGAGTAATACCTAGTAGACCATTGGCATTTGCTTGATCGTAATAACAAACACCACCTGCTTCATGAACAATTTTGGTAAATTCTTTAATTTTAGGATTGAAGATGCCTGTGTCTTCTGGATTTGCAACAACAAAACCAGCTGTTCTTTCAGATACGACAGCTTTTAATTTTTCGATATCAGGGAATCCATCTTCACCGGGATGTAGTGTAATAATCTTATAGCCTTTTACGGCTGCTGTGGCAGCTTGTGAAGGATGGGAGAATATAGTTGTGATGATTTCATCACGTTGCTGATCTTCTCCTCTAGATTCATGATATTTTCTAACAATGGAAGCCATTGCAAACAAGGCTTGAGTTCCAGAGCTTGGCTGAAAAGAGAAGTAGTCCATTCCAGATATTTCTCTCATACAAACATCCAATTTATAAATGATTTCTAGCATACCCTGAGCCGTGCTTTCATTTTGAAGAGGATGTAATGCCATCATTTTAGGATTTCGTATTAATAGCTCATTAATTTTCGGGATATATTTCATCGTACAAGTACCTTGACCAATTTCTACATTGAAATCTGAACCTAACGTTTCTTGAGAAAGCCGAACATAATGTCTTAATACACGTGCTTGACTTATTTCTGGAAGATTAGGTTTTTCCGGTCTACACATTGTAGCTGGAATTGCAGAAACACCATCTCCAACTTCCGAAACAATCGTTTGATTAGCTGATGGAACTTCAACACCTACTTCTCCTGGTTGATGAAGCTCGAAAATAATTGGTTCATTCCATTTCGCTTGATGAAAATCACGAACTTTATTGTTTCTCTGTATTTTTTTCATGTGATAGAATCCCCTCTCCTCAATATGCGTTTTAGTTTTTCACTATTTCTTCTAGAGAAGCAATTAGTTGATCAAGGTCTTCTTGACTATGAATTTCTGTTACACAGTAAAGTGCGGCTTGACCATACTCAGGAAACTCTTTAGAAAGATCCTTACCTCCGAAAATTTTTCTTTCTAGCAATCTTTCATTAATCGTTTCAACTGAAAGATTTGTTCCATTAAAATCAACGATAAATTCTTTAAAGAAAGGTGAATTTAATCTTGAACCTTTTATTCCAGGAATTTTATTCAGCTTTTTGACTGCATATTGGCTATTTTGCATAATGATTTGCCCTACCTCATACATGCCATTTGGGCCTAATAAAGATAAATAAACACCTGCTGTAATGCCCCATAAAGCTGTTTGTGTACCAACTGATTCTTTTCCTTTTTCCCTTAAAGCGAAAGATGTTCGGTCATATGCTACGTCACCGAATCCATACTCTCCTTCTTTCACTGTTGGCACGATGCCAAATAGACGAGAAGGAAATTCATTAACGAATTTTTCTTCGTTTCTTGTTGCGATGAATCCAGCCTGCCCCCCACTATAGTTCATGTGCATGCCAAGTGGTTGTAAATCACCACAAACTATATCTGCTCCATAACGACTTGGCGGAGTTAGTACCCCTAATGAAATAGGATCGACACCCACGACCATTAGTACGCCATGTTGTTTAGCAATCTCTGAGATTTCAATTCCTTGCGATTCAATAAAGCCTAAATAGGAAGGGTTTTCAAAATAGATGGCTGCAATGTCATTGGAAATATATTTCTTTAAATCATCTAATTGTAGAAGTCCCGTATCTTGGTCATGACCAATAAAATCAAATTCAAGTTCAGGAGTACCATAATTGATGATAATTTTCGCTCTTTCAGGAGAGATTGTTTTTGCTAAAAGAACTTTCTTTCTTCCTGTTATACGTCCCGCCATTCTTAGAGATGTAGCTGCAGCTTGCCCCCAGTCAAATGTAGGAACATTTACGACATCCATATCTACAAGTTCTGCTAATAAGCTTTGATATTCAAATAATGCTTGATATCGACCATGGTCTTCATATGGTTCTCCAGCATATGCCGTTAAAAATTCGGATCTTTGATTGATTTCATCACATACAGCAGGTACAAAATGCTGCCAGCAGCCAGCTCCTAAGAAGTTTAAATACTCATTAGCACTAACATTTTTATTTAATAATCCATCAATATGACGGCGAAGTTCATGTTCTGTTAAGGCTTTCGGTATATTCATTTCTCCTTGGAAGAGAAGTTCTTCAGGAATACATGAATACAATTCCATTGTCGATTCAACGCTAATCTCTTTTAACATTTCCTCTTTTACCTCTGGCACCATATTAGGTATGTAAGGATGGACCTTCTTTGTCATAACAATACCTCCTAATAAATTTAAATAATTAAGCTAAACCGCCACCATCAATAACTAGCTCTGTACCTGTCATCCAACTGGATAAATCGCTCGCCAAGAACAAGACGCCTTTTGCAATATCACGCGGAGTTCCTAGTCTTGCAAGTGGGCGATCTATTGCAGAATCTTTTAGAAATACGCTTTCCTCTACTTGTAATTGTTTTGCCTCATCTCGTAATAATGGTGTATCTGTATCTCCTGGGCATATGCAATTGACACGAATATTTTGTGGACCATGGTCGATTGCCATTGCTTTTGTCAGATTAACTACACCAGCTTTTGCAGCACAATATGCTGCGGCTTTATCTCCACCTTTTAATCCCCAACCTGAACCTGTATTGATAATACTTCCACCATCATGAGAAGCCATAATAGGAATAATGTATTTAGATAAGAGGTACACACCTTTTAATGAAACATTTAGAACTGCATCCCATTCATTTTCTTCTAAATCAACTACGGTTTTGCGTTTTATGATGCCAGCATTATTAAAAAGCACGTTAACGTTCCCGTATTTACGATTAATTTGTTCACTTACATGCTGGCAATCTCGAGCGTTTGTTACATCACATTTTAAGAAGTTCACGTTAAAGCCTTTGTCTCTCAGATTTTGTGCAGCTAGGTTTCCCTTCTCTTTATCAATATCTAAAAGAATAACGTTAGATCCTACTTCTGCTAAAAGCTCTGCTGTGGCATAGCCTATCCCAGATGCTGCCCCAGTAATTACTGAGACTTTATCTTTTAATTGAATATAGTCTTTTTCCATACAATAACCTCCTAAGGTGTGTTGATACTTTGTAATGCAATTAATATGCCAACTTAATAGAGCTGATAAATCAACAAACTTTAGTAAATGAAAGTATTTGATTTGACATTTTTGTCAAAAATTTAGAAAATTGACAAAAAATAATTTATTTACTTATACTTGTATAAATACAAGTAGCTATCAGGTAATTTCTTTTTTTATAACTTGAACTTTAGGAAACTACTATATTTTTTATAAAAGGGAGGATTTTCTATTGTCTTCAATCACTGTGGTTAGTAAAACGATACAAACTTTTGCAGACCTTTTACAAATTGAAATCGCTTACTTTGATCCAAAAGGTGTATTAACGGTATCAACAGAAGAGTATAAGCTTAAAAAAGGAAAACGTGTTCATTTACCTTTTTTTCAAAAACAATATGAGTATCCCGTTAACTTTGTAAAAAAACCAGGCCATATGAGTATTTGTCATGGTTGTCATTTTCAGAAAAAGTGCCCTTCAACAGCTGAAATTGTGATTAGCATATTGCAGCATGGCAAGCATTACGGCTATCTATCTTTTGTGAGCTTTTCTCAAGATGGTCAAGAGAAACTGATAGATCGACAAAAGGAGTATAGCTATTGGATGTCACAATTAAGCGATATTATTGTGGGGATTCTACAAGACATAGATTATTTCGAGAGCATATTCCCGCCAAAAAAAGAAAAAACAGAGTACATACTTGGTAATAGCTATATGTTGGAAAAATTAAAGGAAAATATTAAAAATATCAAAAATAGTTCTTCTTCCATTTTTATAACAGGGGAAACGGGAACAGGAAAAAGCTTATTAGCAAAGCTTATTCATGAACAGAGTATGTTTCGAAAAGGTTATTTTGTTGAAATAAATTGTTCTAGCATTCCTGAAACATTATTTGAAAGTGAATTGTTTGGTTATGAAGAAGGAGCGTTTACAGGGGCAAGAAAAAAAGGCAAGCCAGGATTTTTTGAGTTGGCTGATAGAGGCACTCTTTTTTTAGACGAAATTGGAGACCTTCCAATTCATCTGCAACCAAAGCTTTTAAATGTGCTGCAAGATGGAATGGTACGTAGAATTGGTGGAACTCATTCGAAGAAAGTCAATGTACGAATCATTGCAGCAACGAATCAGCCGTTAGATAAATTAATAGATTCTAAACAGTTCCGTTCAGATCTTTATTATAGGCTCAATGTTATTCCATTCCATATACCACCATTACGGGAACGAAAAGAGGATTTAGAGGATTTACTTAAAATCTTAATGGACAAATTACAAATGCGAACTGGGAAATTCATTCAAACGTACAATAAGGACTTTTTGAAGAGACTAAAACAATATCATTGGCCTGGAAATATACGCGAGTTAGAAAACGTTATTGAATATAGCATGAATATGGAGAGGAGCATGGAACTGACTGCATCATCATTGCCTGATTTTTTATGTGATTTAAATGAAAATATTCAACCTATTCAAAGAGAACAAGCTGTTTTAAAGGAATCAGAAAAAGATGTTATTATGCAAAAGCTAGCTCAATATGGTTATGATTATGTAGGGAAGATGCAAGTAGCTAAAGATTTAGGGCTTAGTGTTAGAACCTTATATCGAAAAATAGAAAAATTAGAAATAGCTATTCCGGCTAAATAAGGCCTACAAAGAATCAAAAGTTCTCTTTGCGGATGAACCAACTGCAAGTTTAGATTCAAAAAGGTCTAAAGATGTTATGATGTTAATCCGAAATTTAACTAAAACGCTAAACATTACTACCTTAATGGTTACACATGATGAAGAAATGCTTTCTTATGTTGACTCTATCATTAAAATGAGCGATGGACAGGTTCTGCAAAATGTAGTTTAAATTTTATCAGTCATATCAGCAATTTTTTACGAAAAGATTCAATCATTACAGCAGAAAAAATTGGCTTTGAACAATTGCCAATGTACCCTGGTCATTTCATTCCATTTGAAGAATTTTAAATAATAAAAGAAGGACGTTTTAAGACCTATTGTCTTATGAACGTCCTTTTTTCGGCAATATACTATCGAATGATGTCCCTTTAGAAGGTTCACTCTCAAATACGTTGCATGAATTTATGATCAAGTTCAACGTTTATAACAGGCGTCTCCGTTTTAAAGTGCAGTTTATTGACCAACCCCAGTCACTTGCTTGTAGCTGAGGGTTTAAGTAAGCAGAGTTACTTTCTTTGCACTTTCCGCATCAGAGATTCGAGTATAATAATAAGAAAAACTAAAGAAGTCTGCCGTGTACTCAATATCCATTATTTCTAATTTCATCAATTAGACTATCATAGAATTTAAGACCTTCTTCATTCGGTTCCGTTTCATCACCCTTAGGGAAAATTCTCGCCCAGGGTTCCTGGGGTTTTCTTTAATACTCCCCGTCGAATGGGGTAAATGGAATCTGTAATCGGTTTTCCACTGCACGAAGCCGCTGATTTACTCGTTGGAGACGGCGTTGAAGTTGGTTAATTTCTCTTTCTTGCCGCTCATTTTGCCTTTCAAGCTGATTAACTCTGCGTACAAGCTGTTGCCATTGGGGTAGTTGCAGGAATTGCGATAGTTGTCTGTTGGGGTCATATTGATTTTGCTGTACATATGGAGTGTAGTCGAACTGAATTTGTGGAATTTGATAATTTTCATACGGATACATCTGGGCATCTCTCCTTTTGGATTAATATCTATAGATTATGTAGGTATTTTTGGTATGAAACGGCGAATGCCCAGAGACTGCCCTTTAAAAAAATGTCCAGATGTTTGAATGCCCATAAAAAAGCAGGGACCTTAGGTGGTCCCCGCATCACCATAATAAACTATTTTAACAACCGCCTCACAGTGGCTTGAGTGGTGATCGCAGAGATAAAGGTGTAGTAGTGTTTACCTTAATAGTCCTAATAGCTGTTCACATAAGTAATTACATATACTCTTCAACAATCGCTCCCGATTGTTGAAGAGCCACCGATTCTTGCTTGTCAGCAACCTTCGAATGATGTATGGAGCTCTCGTTGCAGTTAGTGTAGTTACATTACACTACAAGCGATGCTAACACCTGACATATTTGCGTTTGAAACCAAGCTTCCCTCTATCTATTTCCTTTTGGATATTTTCGGAAGCAAACAGAATACTGCTTTTTTTCTTGTCCCGCCTGATTTCGACTGGTCCTACTGCCTTTGCGGTTTCAACCGCCTTATCATGGAGCGGCAAATAGGAAATCCCGACTGTGTAAATAAAATTATTCATAGCGGATTTTGTTCGAACAGGAGAATCGTGTATCGTATTTTCTACCTGATCAAGCATACTGGCAATCTTGCTTGCACTAAATTCGCTGTCCGGGCGATTACCCAAAAGCCAGCAGTAACAGCTCCAGCCTGCCGACATTCTAAGTTCTTCCCCGCTTGCGATCCATTTATCGGCAACAGCTTGCGCAATAGTGGTTTCAGCCAAAGTTACTGCAACCACATAATCAGACAGCATATAAAAATACGCCGCATCTATCCAACGCTCAAAATCCGCCTCCGTCATTGTCATTGGGTCCGCAATGATGCCGGCAAAATACATGGCATCATAGTTCCCGGTGGCGTAAAGCTGCTCGGCTAAAGGCTGATTTTTCTTGATTTTCTTTGCGAGTGGCTTCATTGCGCCTGTAGCCACCCCAAAAAGCGGCTCGTGTGCACCATTGCTTAAGTAAGTCTTTTTAATTCGTTCCTTGCCTAGCGCTTCTAGTTCCTGCATAACCATTTCGAAATCCATCGTTTTGCACTTCCTTCCTTTATTATCATACCCACTCCATTGTAACCATCTAGCTTTTATTCTTTATTAAGCAAAGCTTTAACTTGATGGAAAAGATCAAAGATCAAAAGTAGCTTGCCATTCCATAGAAGCTAAATCAAATACTTTCTCCCTACGTACTCTTGGTACAATTAAACCTGAACATAATAAGACTTCTTGAGTTCTTTGAACGAATAAACAATATTCATTACTGAGAACGACTCTTTGTTCTGTATCTATTCCCGGAAAACAGAAAGGTCAACCCATATTTTTACTCCATCTTTTCAGCATTCCATCTTCATAAATTCTTGAACTTAATTCCGTTATCCTGCCCGTTTATTAAAAAAAAGAGCTTTATAAACAGCTCGGCGATCTTCAACAAAAGCCCTGTTACTTTAAGTGAATTGATTCACAATCTTACTGGGAATTTACCTAAAAAAGCTGAATTAGCTTAAAAAAAAAGGACTCCCTTTTTGGGAATCCATTTCATTCAGTGCCACTTTGGTTAAAGTTTAATCTTCTCGGTTCGTAACACTGTCATTAGCCTCATTGGCGCCTTCGCCGACTTTGTTACCCATCGCTCCTCCTGCAACAGCTCCTGCAACGGTACCAAGTGGACCAAGAACAGAACCCAAAGCAGCTCCAGCGACAGCACCGACACCAGTTCCTACCGCTTCGCCAGCATCATTATCGACACGGTTACGTTCGTTTTTATCAGCCACTCATCTCACTCCTTATTTAGAATAGGCAAGTGCTTGCCAACACAATACCGTTACATATTTTGCCCTATAAGAACAGATTTACGCGAATTTTAAATTTGTCCTTAAAACTTTGCAATTTTCACTATCCTTCACGTTGTACAATAAGAAGCTGCCATAATGACAGCTAGATCTTAAACTATTGCCCCCGTTAGCTCAAGAAGCAAATCCACAAGGATTTATCCAGTAGTTAACTAAAATACCACTCATCTAATGCTTTAATGAATCGGAATTCCTTATATCCTTGTGACAAACTTTCTTGATGAAGGAATGTTAAATACAAAGGTTTTTTTACAAAGATGGCAACTTCGTAGCAATCTATTATGACAAACATTAGAATGCATTTACTTTCTAAAAACTCTTGAAGATTTGTAACTGGATTATTACGTATTTCTTGTATGGTTAGTTCATTAGGATATGCTCGGAGATTTAAAAATATTGGGTATAAATCCTTACCCTGTAACTCTTCTTTTAGCTTAGGACCTGAAACAAACTCCTCATCTTCCAAAAAAGTATGATTCCATTCATCGTTTCTTACCATTACATCATTTGTGGTAATGTGCCATTTGTAATCTTCAATGTTGATAAACTTTAATAAGGATTCTATCTTTAAATTGTAATAATCCTGTGGAATTTCAAAAAAGACACCAATTCTATCCATATTAAAACTCCCTTTGCTTTTAGTCATATTTTACAATAAAAATCCATTTGGTTCTTCAACTATCCTGCCAGTTAGTGAAACAAGAAAAGCCGCTAATGGCAGCTGGATCTTGATCTCTTGCAATCGTTAGAAGAGTTTTTATTGTTGATATGGATTTTTAAGTACCTTTTGCATAAATAGTTCTGGATTAACAATCTGTTCAAAACCGTATTGGTTATATAATGAATGTGCATCATTAGTAGCTAACATAAATCTACGAACTCCCTGTAATTCGGAATGGTTTGTGATAATACCCATTAACCATTTTGATAACCCTAATTTCCGATAATCTGGCAATATAAACACATCACATAGATAGGCATAAGTTGCTAAATCAGAAATTACCCTTGCAAAACCAACTTGTTCAATAACGTCTTTACCTACTTCACCTTTATAAACTCCAAAACATAACGGAGAATTTTCAATTGCCTTTTTTACTATTTGCTTGGGTATCCCCTTTGACCAGTAGGCTTCTTGACTCAAGAAGGTATGTATTAATGTTAAATCTAAATACTCTTTATTTGTAGAAATTGAAAATCCTTTATTAATCCACATTTCCAAATTAAGTCCCCCCTATTTTTTTGAATGTTCTGCAATAAATTAAACAACAGATTTAAATTTTGTTCAACTAAACTGACCGTTAGTCGAATAATAAAAAAAGATCGCTGCAGCGATTCCATCTTGAACATAAGCACCCGTTACTTTAAGTGTATAACTTCACAATCTAGCTTTTATCATTATTTAGATATCATATTGACTTTTAAATTCGAAAATATCATCAACAGCTTGGTAATACCCACCCGATTTTTGAAAGGATTCCCTAATATTTGCAACAGCTTTATGGAAAGATGGGTCGTTTAGCACATGATCTACGGCTTCACGTAGTTGATTTGCAGTCAAGCTTTGCATATGTAATTTAATGCCGGCTCCAATATTGGTAACTTGCCCGGCAATTATCGGCTGATCCGCGCTTTGTGGGATTACAATTAGCGGAACCCCGTAATAGAGACCTTCATGGGTACTGTTCATTCCTCCATGTGTAATAAATAATTTAGTGTATTTCAGCACCTCAGTTTGTGGAACATAATTTTTTACAATGAAGTTTTTAGGAATCTCCCCTAAATCAGATATTTGAGCTTTTTCCCCAATAGACATAACAACGGTATGATCAGTGTTCCCAAATGCCTTAAAACAAAGCTTATAGAAATCAATTGCTTGGTTAAAGACAGTACCCAGTGAAATGTAAATGGGGCTTTTCCCCTTGATTGAAGTAAGGTCGAAGTGTTCTTGCGTTAATCGTGAAAAGATGGATGGACCTACAAATTTGTAAGTTTGGTCAAATGCTTCTCCAAAAGGTTGAAACTCGCTAGTTGTATAAACAATTGTAAGTGGTGCAGGATTACAAAAAACTTCGTAAGGAGAATGAATCTCCACATCATATTTTTCCTTCACCATTACCGTCAGGCTTTGAAATTCATCGTTTATAGGTTTAACTATTTCTGGAGGAATGTTTTTAGAAAGCTGTTCGACCATTTTATCGAATGATTCTTTTGTCTGCGCAAAAGAAGTACAAGAATTAATTGCTGGAAGTTTAAGTATTTGTGCAAGTATATACCCACAACCAAACATAGAATCGTGGATGATATAATCAAAATGTTCTCCTTCGATTTGCTCCAGAACACTAGGTATCACGATATCTGCAGTACGCAAAAGACCGTTGATTCTTTCGAGTAAATAATTTCTTCCACCTGAGATAAAGGCTTTTACAAATTTTTGAACATCAAAGGTTCTTACAATTGCCCCCGTCTTCTCAATACGCTCTCGAAAATCTTCTATCGTAAAGTACACTACCTCTTCTCCACGCGAAATAAGCTCTTGCACAACTCCAATAGTTGGATTGACATGTCCTTCTGATCCACCATTAATAAATAAAACCCGTGCCACTACAACCACTCCTTAGTTAAAATGTTCTCTAGAATGTGTAAGAGTATGGGTCACTGTCCCATACCATTGCTCGACTCAAGTAATTGAAATTAATTCATCATAGTACAATACTTGAAAATCTCAAATTTTTAATCACTCATTTTTGAGCTAACCTGACCCTTTAGTTTAAATACATTCTTTCACAATTTTATCTATTTTTTAACATTAATATCCAATTTACTTTAAAATTGTTGTTCCACAATCTGGCCCTATAATGAAAAAAAGCACTGTTCCTTATTACAGGAAAGCGACCGATTGCTGAAGATAGTATTGTTTATTAATCTCAATATTAATTAGGAAATTTACACATGAAAATATCATTAGCATACTCACATTATGAGAATCTTTTAATGTCGTTTTGATTTACATTATGTTTTTAAGAAGTGATTAATTTAATGCTAATAACTTATATTTGTATTCGATACCTACATTGAATTATCATATAGGAAAATATTTTTTAAAACTGAAAGGGAATCATAAATGACACATTTAAACAATCTGGAGCCCGGTATTCGAAAATTGGTTGCACAGTTTATAGAAGCTGGGCGTCCATCAGCAAGACAGCAAAGCATTCAGGAGCGTCGACAAGGATATTTGAACACAATCGACCTTGCCGGAGATGCTGTCCCTGTATTGGATATATTTGACCAAACGATTGATGGCTTACCACTCCGTATTTACAAATCGTCGGATCAAATTAACCTTCCTATTTTAATTTATTATCATGGAGGCTGCTTTGTAAGCGGTGATTTCGACACTCACGATCGTCAATTGAGAATGTTGGCTAATTTGGGCTGCTGTCTGGTAATTGCCGTTGATTACCGATTGGCACCGGAGCATGTTTATCCTGCTGCACATGATGATGCAGTCAAATCTGCACATATCGTCCGAGAACACGCCACGTTGTGGGGCGGAAATCCTGATGACATTACAATTGCGGGCGACAGCGCAGGCGGACATCTTGCTTTAGTTACATGTCTACGACTCAAAAACCAAGGACAATGGATGCCTAAGCGCCAAGTTCTCATTTATCCGATGCTCGATGCGACTGCTTCAAGCGATAGTTATAAAAAATTCGGTGATGATTATGTTATTACACGAGACGCACTTTTAAGTGGCTTTGAGGCTTATTTATCTAATGTATCTCCTGATCACCCAGAAGCGAGTCCTTTATACAGGGATGATCTCGCTGGCCTTCCGGAAACCCATATTTTAACTGCTGAATATGATGCTCTCGTCGATGAGGGAGAGGCATTATACCGTCGTTTATTGGAATTAGGTGTAGAAGTACAATGCCGACGGTACCTTGGGGTGAACCACGGATTCTTTCAGCTTGCAGGTATCAGTTCAGCAGCCAGAAAGGCGATCGAGGATGTCGCCTCCATCCTATCTAATGTATAGGGATTATTTATGGGTCAAGATAAACCTGATTACAGAATTAAAAGGATCGATTGTAAAAAATAAATCGGTCCTTTTAATTTTTGGGGAGCAGATTGCTTTTCCCCTTCCGATCAGGTTCTAGCCCAAGTAATGAGAGAAGAATTCAATCGAGTTTTAAAACTTTTTACTCAATTAAATGGCCCTATAATGAAAAAAAGCACTTTTCCTTATTACAGAAAAGCGCCCGATTGTTGAAGAAACGAGGAATCCCCTATTGGCTATCATTAAGTCTTTAAACAAACTTATACATTAATTAAATTTTTATTTACACATTGATTGGTTATGGTTTACAATTCAGTTAATAAATATTAACCGGTTAAAAAGGTGGTTATCTAGTGGAACAAAAATCTGTAACAATTATTGAAACATATGAACAATTAAAGGCTATAAGTGATCCTCTCCGAACTAAGATGCTAATCTATTTGGTCGAACAGCCATATACAGTTCACATGCTTGCTAACGAGCTTAACCTATCGAGGGCCAAAATCCTTTATCACATTCGCGAATTAGAGAAGCATGGGATCATAAAGCTTGTTAGAAAAGAAGAAAGAGGAGGGAATATATTAAAGTATTATCAAGCAGTGGCAAGAGGGTTCATCCCAGCAGATCATTTGCTTAATTATGTAGAATCTAAAGATGCCACAAGACAATCGTTCTTAGAAGTGTTAGATCGTGCTAAAACGAGAGTGTTAACAGCCCCTGAAGAAACATTCGAATTACACTCTTCAAATGTAGAAGAATGGACCAATCTTTCCCTTCAAACGGAATTCGCAGTGAGTAAAGAAAAATTCTTAGAGTTCACACAAAAATATAGAGAGCTTCTAGAAACATTAAAAAATATGGATACGGAAGAAGAAAAGCAACATTACTATTTAATGACGACTGCTTTTCAAATTGAAGAACCTATTTTTAAGAAAAAGAATTAGAGTGAGAGCGATTAATGTAATGGGGGGATTATATTGAGTAATCAGCAAACACTTACGTCACCCAATGTAAATAGAGAGGCATCAAGTCTTTTAAAAAATCGGGCTTTTATATTTCTATGGCTATCAAGTACAACTTCTTTTCTGGGATTATCAACTTATTTATTCGCTGAACAGTGGTATATTATTACCGTGCTGAAAAAGGAAGCTGCTCTGGGGGTTGTTATGATGGTGACTATGATCCCCCGTGTCCTATTTATGACTATTGGCGGAGTATGGGCAGATCGATTTAGAAGGTCACGAATCATGCTTGTTTCAAGCTTTATCAGATGCTTATTAGTTATGGCTATGATTCTATTTCTTCAAATGAACCTACTTGAATTATTGCCACTCATTGGTTTCGCATTACTTTTCGGGATTCTAGATGCTTTCTTTTCACCCGCTAACACCTCATTACTTCCATCGCTAGTTTCAAATGATGTACTAACAAGAGCAAATTCATTTATTCAAAGTTCAAATCAAATTGCGATGTTTTCAGGGCCTGTTATAGGTGGATGGATTCTCCTTGTAGGATCTTTTAGTCTTTTGTTTTCAATTGTCGTTGCCTTTTTATTGATGACATTCATTTTTTCTTTTTTAATCGGAGAAGAAAAAAGTGCAAGACCACAAAAAAAGAGTTCTACAAAAGTGGAATTAAAAGAAGGGTTAAATTATGTATGGCAGATGTCATTTCTGAAAAACATGCTCATAATTCTTATTATAGTAAATTTTTTCTTTTTTGGTCCTCTTCAAATGGGCATTCCTCTTATCACCGATAACGTGATTCGTGGAGAAGCTTTAGATTTAAGCTTTCTTCAAAGTTCTTATCAAGGAGGGATGCTTGCCGGAGCTTTGATTATCGGAATATTAAACTTCAAGAAAAAAAGAGGCATAACCATCCTAGTAATGATTACTGCCCTAGGGATTTGTTTATCAATACTTGGACAAATCAATTACCTTTGGCAAGGAATTGTTTTATTAGCGTTGATGGGGATACTTTCATCTGTCATCAACGTTTCTCTCATATCAACAATTCAAGAAAAAAGTCAGAAAGATAAAATAGGTCGGGTTATGAGCCTTGTTAACGCATCCTCTAACGGACTTGTTCCACTTTCCTATGCTTTTGTTTCATTAGCTCTTGTTATGAATATAACAATATCAAATATTATGTTGTTTTGTGGAAGTCTTATCATGGTTATATCATTGATATACATCTTGAAATCAAAAGACATTAAAGAAGTGAAATAAAAAAATTATTTAGAGGGCAATATCTATTCTTGAATTGCGGCCTATTCACAAAGAAAGAGCGCATATCTTATTTAGGAAAAGCGCCCTATAACGTAATAAGCACCATACTTTTAGATTTCTTTAATTGAGGGGAGAATAAACTCCTCCACATCTTCGCCAAGTGCATTGGAAAACCTACTGTCCTCACCACTTCCATAAACAATTTTAAGTTATATACAAAAACCATGCTTTGACATCGTCTAAAGCATGGGAATTATTTAAACTAATATTAAACTGCTAAGTTGATTTTTTAGCTCATCTATTTATTGAACTCATTAACTCGAAGAAGTATTCAGGTTTATGAGTCTTATTTAGGTTATACCATGAATGCAATGTATCTGGTGCAAATACATCTAATTTTTTTAGTACTTCCATCGCAAATTCCAGAGGAGCTACTCCTGATGCAGTAACCAAATTCTCACCAGATACTGCAGGTCCCATCTCATGAAATTTTTCTCCTTTATAATTAGGACAGACCATTTTAATATACTCTAAGTTATTGCTTGTATGCTTTCTAGAATCTAGGTATCCAATATTCGCTAGTCCCTCAGTTGCACCACAAATTGCAGCAACAATAGTGCCAAGCTTTAAAGCTTCGCCAATTTTTTTCAAGATAGGTTGATGAATATCTTCTCCCCAAGTATTCCCTCCAGGTAAAACTAAAAGATCTTTACTCTCAAGAGTACACTCATCAAGGGAAATATCTGGTTTTATGCTCAGTCCTCCCATCGTAGTAATAATTTCTTTATTAGCTCCTACTGTAACTACTTTTAAAGGTGCTAAATCTTTTTTGAAATATCTTCCTGAGTTTAGTTCAGCAATTAAATATCCATATTCCCAGTCTGACATTGTATTAAATACATAAAGATAAACTTTTTTTGATTGCATCCAATAACACCCCAATCACAATTGATATAAACTATTATAATAAAACTTCCCTGACAGCTAACGTCAGGGAAGTTATCATACTTGATGAAATTTTATTAATTCCGACAGAACTTCAATAAGTCTTTTCTTAAGACTTATTGGCTCAAACTACGGATATCATTGCCTAATTAAGTGGAATCCTTAAAAGAGAATTTTATAGAAAATACTTTTAGAAAAGTGTCAAAAAAAAAGCAACGAAAGATTCGTTGTTTTTACGTTCTTGCACCCGCTAGTTTAAGTGCAATTCTTCACAATTAAACTTAATCATTGTTTTAATCCGTTTTTTCTACCATAATTTAAACTTAAAATGTAAAAAGCTGACCCTTTGAAAAAGAGCATCTTAAGCATTCCTTATACCGCTTTTTATTCAACCTGATCCTTTACTTTAATAAGAGCATGCTAAAAAATCGAATCCGTTAGTCATCCATGCAGCAGAACTAAACCACAGAGAATGGAAGCTGTTCTTTGGATTTTTACTATCTTTAAAGTGCTGGAAATGTAACCCCATATTTCTCAAGGATTTTATTTATTCTGTCACGCTCTTTTTCTGATATTTGAAAATAAGTGCCTGTTTTTTCATCTTTAAACATTGGACATGTATCACGAGCTATTGAATAGATAATGTCCCCATCATTAAACTGAAATGAAATGTCTTTACTAAAACCACATGATGGATTATCAGAAAAAAGACTACGATTATTCAAGATTTTCTTTATTTCTTCGCTATCTGATTTTGAAAGTCTTTCATCTATGTTTTTCTGTAAAAAATCATACTTTATACTGACGTTTTTATATCTGAGTGTTTGGGTTTTATCAGACACAATATTTCTTATCAAAATCACTCCAGTTATTATAACGATGAAAACTAATAGATACAAAAATTTTTTCACTTCTATCACCTTCAAGATTGAACTCTTAGCAACAGGATTACCCCAGAAAACGTTGCATTTGGTAATAAAACAGAGGTA
This sequence comes from Neobacillus sp., assembly GCF_031988165.1. NCBI lineage: Bacteria > Bacillati > Bacillota > Bacilli > Caryophanales > Bacillaceae > Neobacillus > Neobacillus sp. The sequence goes on along the minus strand of NZ_DALZYO010000014.1, from coordinate 36,840 downwards.
TGAATATCAACATTGTTCTTTAGCAGAGACATCTTTTTTAAAACAAATGTTCATTTCTAAAGAATGTGACTTAAAAAAGGAAACTCGTCATTTTATAAGGTTCCCTTTCTGAAATCAAATCATATTCCCGATGATAAATCCCGTAACGTAGGCTTTTTTGGTATTACCAATATTATGTTTATAAATGGCGAGCTCGCTTGTAAACATCAAAGGATTTTTTAAAGCTTCATTGATAGCCTTATCTACTATTTCAGGAATATCCTCCACACTGATAGACGACGGTATAAAAAATTGATTGGATAGAACATCTGGACTTGGTAGTTCCGTTGTGAATTTCTGTAAACCCATTTTAACAAAAACCCCTTCTGAAATATCAAAAAAGGACAAATCAATTTCAGTACCCGCGTATTCATGCACTAAACGAAAAGATTGTCCTCTTTCCGTAATAAAATTGTCCTCCTGAAAAAAACCTAATGTTTCAGTGGCTTTTAGAATCTGGCTACTTGAAGGAGGTAAAAGAACGGTAATCTCGTTACGATTAGAAGCATTCTTTCCTAAGTCTATATCCAGTTTAGTAGAAAGGTGATATTCTACCTTATCAGTACTTACGGGAATATTTCTTGGCAATATCAACTCGAAAGGAACTTCCCTGTAGCTTTTGGATTGAATGAATAAACATCGGTCTTCTTCTAAAGAATACTTAATCAGAGGTGTGATTTTGGGAATCTTGTCCTTAATTACTTTGACATGCAAAATGCTTTCTAAGCTGTATATATTTTTATCACGGGATCCTCCTTTGATTAAAAGTTTGCCCGTCATGGTTTCGCCTGGAATATACTCTTTCTTATCTAATTTCAAGTCTACTTTTGCTGATTCTAATCCGAACATTGAATATTCACCTCTTTTTTATTTTCAATTTAAAGACTGAGAGCTTATGTATTCAAACTGTTTGTAAAATTATTAGGAATTCGATTTTATATTCATATTACCTTATTTAAGAGCCCCTCTACAAAGGAGAATTTTATTTAAAATCATATATCATTCATTCCATCTCATATTTAGCTTCTTTTCCTAATTGTTATTTCTATTTTTCTAATCCAAGTTGCTTCTTAGAGTAAATGCCCCTTTAGCATTCCTGTAGATCGTTATTTTTCAACTTTTTAAAAAATAGAGCTCCTCAGTAAGATATGAGTATAGACACCACTCTAACTCAAAAGCTTAAGGAGGAACCCCTACTGTGAAGTTTAAAATGCAAGACAAACAAAATCAACTAATAGAAAGAATTTCTGATAAGCACCTGGTTGTCCGTGTGGACATTGCTCAACAATTAAGTAGTAAAAGAAGGGAAATGATTTTTGATATATGTTGGAAAAGGAGGAAAATCCTATCGATCAATAGGGAGGAAATTTTGCAAAATAATTTTGTAGACAAGGAAGAACAAATCAAGTACCTTTTAAGGAATCAATTGACAGAATCAAATTGCATGCAGATGGAGTCCGAGAATCTTTTTTAGGTTCTCGAACCCTCTGCCAATTATCTAATCAATTCTATCAACGAACAGCACTCCACCTGTCCAGAGTGTATGTGGCAACACATGGGATGTTGCTGGATATTTATATTTAGAATTACAAAGCTTGAAATATATATGTTTTGCAAAAAATAATTATCTTTTTTCTACATGGTCTTTCACTATAAGTATCACTTCAAAAATTGCCATCCTTAATGTAATACTCTAGCAGCACTAGTAAAAGCAGATGGATTATACGGAGCAATTTTCACAACATCACCCGTTTGTGGGGCATGTATATATTGCCCACCTCCAATATAAATACCAACATGATAGGCAGGGGAACCCCTGAATACTAAATCTCCTGGCTGTACTTGACTCGGAGAAATTCTAGTTCCAAGATTTTGCTGGTCTCGTGACACTCTCGGTAGATTAATACCAACAGAACGATAAACGTATGAAGTGAATCCCGAACAATCAAATCCACTTGGCGTAGTTCCACCCCAAACGTAAGGAACGCCCAAATATTGTTTAGCAGTTGCAATGATGGTGCTTACCGCATCAGCGTTGGTTATACTAGGTACCTCAGCCGATGGTGTTGATTTTGAATCATTGTTTACTGAAGATTGTTGTTGAGATTGTTGTTGAGATCGTTGTTGGGATAATAGGATTTGTTGTTGAGCCTGCTGTCGGGCTAACTGAGCCTGCCGCTCTGCCTCTTGTTGAGCTAGTTGATCTTGTTGGCTTTGTAATTTGTTTTTTGCATCCGCTAATTCTTTTTCAACTTCATTTTTATCTTCTTCAATCTTTTTTTGTTCAGAAGCTAATTCATTCTGGCTCTTTTTTAATTTGTCGAATTCATTATGTAATTTTTGCTCTGCATCTTTTAACACTTGTTCTTTTTCATTTAAACCCTTCAGTAAGTCTGTGTCACTTTCCATAATTTGTGAAATAGCAGTAAAACGATTTAAAAACTCAGAAATGTCATTAGACGAAAGCAAAAGTTCTGCGTAGGTGACAATTGACGGTTTTCCCTCTAACTGAATGCTTTTTAGTCGTTCAGAATAGACCTTTTTGTGAGAGTCTAAGTCCTTTTGGGCTTTTTCAATTTCAACCTTGCTTTCTTTAATTTTTCCTTGTTGTATTTTTATTTGATCGTTTAGTGTTTGACTTTTCTCCATTGCTAAGCTGATTCGGTTATCTAATTGTTGGATTTTTGTTTCAAAGTCATTGATTTGTCCTTTTGTCGCATCGATTTGTCCTTTTGTCACTGATGATTCTACTGGACTTGCAAAAGTAGGTGTTGCTTGAATCATTGTGGCGAGGACGGCAGCCGATACCGAATATTTAAATAATTTTCTTATCATCACAAAATCTCCTTTTGTAACCTATCATTATTTCAGATTCCTAATATACTACCAGTTTATATTCCAAATGGACTAAAAACAATGAAACTGTCGGTAATGTAATATAATTGTAATTTAATGTAGAAAAATCTGACAAAGAATCGACTCTTGCTCTCTACTTGTAGAAAAATGATTGAGACTGGGTAGGAATTCATATAAATTTACTCCTTATTACTTAAACCTGTATTGTTAAGATAGACAAAAAAAAGAAACAGGACATCATCCCATTCCAAATTTAAACATATTAAATTACCTCTCCATGACTCCAAATGGTAAGTTTTCCTTAGCAAAAAGAAATTATTGAAATTCCTTCATTTACTGATTGACTCGGCTTTGAAAAACTTTCAAAGTCGAGTCATCATTTTTAATGAACTGAGATACGGATATCTTTTTGGGGCAACTATATGATCCTTCGGATTTACGTAATGTGAAAATCTATTTGGCGTTGACATCTGGTTGATGAATTCCAAATATATTTCCTTCGGTATCAATATAGTATCCCTGCCACGCCATTCCAGGCAAGGCGTACTTGGGCAATGCGACCTTGCCTCCATTCTCAATAATTTTAGTTTCAGTTGTATCGTAATCTTCCACTCCCATTGTACAAGCATATGCATTTAAACTCTGATTGGTTTCTGGCGGTGCACTTTGACGTTGCATCAAAGCACCATTGATGCCAGGTTCATCTTCATTGCCAGTCACTGCTCCAAAGTAAGGCATTCCTGCATAATCACTCCAATCTTGAAATGACCATCCGAATACCTCTCCATAAAACTTCTTTGCCCGATCCATGTCATCTACATGAATTTCGAAATGAACTAATCTTCCCATGCTTACCTCCAATTCCCTCTAGCAAAAGAAAAAGCACTTGCTAATTCTATGATGAAGGTTGCTTTTCTTCTTGAGCTATAGTCTCATAAATTACCTCTATATTATAGGATGTATATGGAAACATATTCAATTTCTATAAGAATTTATTATTTTTAGTTACGATTGCTCGCTTTGCACTCTATTTTGTCTTATGTTTTCTTTCGAGCAGAACTACTGTCTCTCCGTGTCCAGAGTTTATCAGTCAACACATGGGATGTTGGTGATTATTTTTTGCTAAGCAATCATTATAAAAGAATCCACCTATACAGTAATAAGGTCAACCAAAAGACATTTTTGGTTGACCTTATATGGAAGAGTAGTTTTATTTGGACATCAGAATGATCTGGTTTGCTAAGTAGCTTGGACTATATGGTGTCCCTTCTTGTAACCACCACGATAAGATGCCTAGTGTCGAGGAAGCAATTATTTCATTGGGCACCTGAAACGACCGTCCTCTCTCTTTTCTATCTTCAGCCCAAAAAGTGACGATATCTAACAATATACCGAAAACTCTTTTGCGAAAATCCTTGTTCTCCAGCATCACATTGTAGAGGCCGGCATTTCGATAAAAATGCTCTAGAAAAGAGATAAGCCGGGTCCGAGGTGTTGGGTATCCTTTATTAATTGACTGATTATCCTCGGATGGAGACTTCATAGTTTTATTTAACTCGTCAAGAACTTCATCAATCATTTGCTCCATTAGATCATCAATATCTTGATAATGTAAGTAGAAAGTCGCACGGTTTAATTCGGCTCGATCAGCAATATTTTGAACAGTCAATTTGCTTTTATCGTAGTTTTCCTGGATCAATGAAATGATTGCGTCTTTAAACATTCTCTTTGTACGTTTAATTCGAGGATCCACCTTCATCTTCTCGTTGTTAGACATCATATCCACCCTTCGTCTATAATTTATTATTTTTACGACACATATTCAATAAATCGTCAATTAGTATACATTTATCTAAAAAGTGTAAATGGCTATTTTCACTATTCTCATGTTAACATATACTTTATTGACACATTATCAATTAAACAACTTAATGTCAATTAAATAACCAACGAGAAAGGAACGTGTAATAGATCATGGATCAACCTAATAAACAAGTAAAAAAAGGGATTCTTCTATTCGTCTTACTCTTGGGCTCATTTCTTTCAGTCCTGAATCAGACGATATTAAATGTTGCTTTACCAGATTTGATGAAGCAATTTGAGGTTTCCGCTGCAACAGTTCAATGGCTGTCAACTGGCTTTATGCTGGTGAATGGTATTTTAATTCCGGTGACTGCCTTTTTAATGAAACGATTTTCCACTCGGCAACTTTTCATCAGCTCAATGGTTCTATTGTTAGTGGGGACTTTCATAAATGCCATTGCACCGAGCTTCGCTTTTTTATTAACAGGTCGACTGATTCAAGCTGCAGGAGCTGGTATAATTATGCCTCTATTAATGATGGTTGTCCTTGTGGTGTTTCCTGAGGAAAACCGTGGAACTGCCATGGGATTAATTGGGCTTGTGATGATCTTCGCACCAGCAATCGGCCCTACTTTGGCAGGAGTCATTATCGAACATTCCTCATGGCGTTGGATATTTATCGGCATGTTCCCACTTGTTGCCATCGTCATCGCTTTATCGATTAAATATCTAGTAAATGTATCAGAGACATCCAAACCAAAACTCGATATCATCGGTATCATTCTTTCAACCGTAGGGTTCGGCGGTATGCTTTATGGGTTTAGCAGTGCAGGCTCAGACGGATGGGGAAGCCCGGTGGTGTTATCTTGTTTAATCGGCGGTGTTCTCTTCATTATTCTCTTCAGTCGGCGCCAGCTTACTTCCATTGATCCTATGCTGGATCTACGTGTCTTCAAGGATAGGATGTTCACGATGACGGCGATCATTAATATTTTGGTAACGGTGGTGATGTATGCAGATTTGATTTTACTTCCTATCTATTTGCAGTCAAGTAGAGGATACACGGTGCTTGACACAGGCTTACTGTTGCTGCCGGGTGCATTATTAAATGCTTTGATGTCACCTGTAACTGGTCGCTTATTCGATAAAGTCGGTGCAAAACCACTAGCTCTGATAGGTCTTATCTTTATTATCCCTTCAATATGGGGAGTGACCAATTTAAGTGAAACGACAAGTTTTACCTATTTGATGATTAGGACTATAACCTTACGCATTGGTATGAGTTTCCTGACGATGCCTATCAATGCTGCCGGACTGAATGCACTTCCGAAACACCTAAATACTCACGGTTCAGCCGTAACTAACACAGTTCGCCAAGTAGCAGGTGCGATCGGAACTGCACTGGTTGTAACGATTATGACAACTAGCACAACTAATCATGCTGCTACGTTGATTCAATCTGGCGAAGTGCTAGCCAAAGCTCAACTTATGAAGGAATCTTCTATACTTGGTACAAGTGATGCTTACTTTTTTATCGCAATTTTATCTATCATAGCATTCATTGTGACTCTATTCATGCCCAAAAGAAAGGTAGTATCGAACCAAGAGAGAACAACAGCTGAGAAGCAAAACTATAAAAGTCCAGCTGAAGAACGTTGACAACAAAACAAAGATTTAGAAAAGCATCATACTATGTCTGTTTGTATTAAGGTGTTCTGTTAATGTATGTTTTACACCCACAAAACTTATAATAATAATTTACATTGATCATATTCTAAAATTGATGATGGATAATAAACAAATATTCAGTAAAATTAAAAAGACGCATTCAAATGGATGGAGGAATTTTTAATGAAACTTCAAAATAAAGTTGCAGTTGTAACTGGAGCAGCATCAGGCATGGGAAAAGCGATTGCAGAATTGTATGCTAAAGAAGGGGCAAAAGTCATTGTAGCTGACCTTAACATCGAAGGGGCAAAAACGGTTGCAGAAGGGATCACGAATAATGGTGGAATAGCTAAAGCCGTTCAAGTTAATGTGGCAAAATTAGAAGATATCGAAAATATGATTGATACAGCAGTAAATGATTATGGGACTTTAGATATATTAGTTAATAATGCTGGGATTATGGATGGATTTGAACCTGTTGGTGACATTAGTGATGAAAGATGGGATTTAATATTTGATATTAATACAAAAGGTGTAATGCGTGCAATGCGTAAAGCTATACCGATTTTCTTAGAAAAAGGAAAAGGAGTAATCCTTAATACTGCTTCTACTGGCGGATTAAATGGTGCTCATGCAGGTGCTGCATATGGGGCATCAAAACATGCAGTTGTGGGTCTTACCAAGAATACCGGTTTCATGTATGCAAATAAAGGTATTCGCTGTAATGCCATTGCCCCAGGCGGCGTTGTAACAAACATTGGTTCATCTATGAAAAACATCAATGAATTCGGCGCAAGTCGTCTACAGGCGGTACAGGCTGTAATGCCAAGAATTGGTCAATCAGAAGAAATTGCACAGGTTGCTCTATTTTTAGCTTCTGATGAATCTAGCTTTGTGAACGGAACAGTCATCGTAGCCGATGGTGGCTGGACTGCGGCATTTTAATCATAACTTTCATTGGCCAATGGGGATTTTAATTGAATAAATACAAAAATAAAACCAATGCTCAGAGTATTTCTCTGAGCATTTTTACTTGTTATTAGTATGCAGTTTAAGGTGCCTAAATCAAAATCAACTGCTATACAAACAATTTACTATTACTATTTATTAAAACTGATTAATTTAGCCATTTTAATAAGATCATCACTACTTTGTCCACCCGAAATATAATAGATAAATTCATTGCTGACCACGATTAACTGAGGACCCCCATCTGCTTCGACTAGTTTTGGAAGAATTGCTTGATGATTTCCAATGGTTAACAAAGATTTAAAACTGGAGTACCTCTTTACTAACGATTCGTATGCGAGCTTCGCAGAACCTTGTTTATTAATAGCAGTATTAATCGATAGGAATTTATCTCCTTTAACAGGGTAAGTTACACTCACTAGGACACGATTATTATCTTTAGTTGCGGTAATCTTTGGTTCTCCTATAATTGAAGGAATGATTACATTAGATGGGATGACTGCTTCTTCTGTTAAAAAGAGTACCTTATTGCCGTTTACTCTTTCGATCAAGTCTTGTTCTTCTCTAGAGACAGTAACGGATACATCTTTATCTTGAGTCTGTTGCTCGGATGTGTTGACTCTATTAGAATAAGAACCGTTTGACAAATGGCTAACATTGGAATCTTCCTGTTTTACAAGAACAAAGGCTATGACAAAAATGGCAGCCACTGCACACATCCTTACAGGAAAAACAAATATTTTATTTAGCTTTGCTTTTAAGGAAAGTTTATTTATATCCGTTAACAATTTATGTTTTAATTCATTATTTTGGGCGTTTTTCCATACTATATCTGCCTCTAAATTTGATAATTCAGTATCCAATAAACTTCTTGTATATTGTTCCTTCACGCAAATAACCCTCCTTTAACAATTGCGTTTCCAATACAGGGATAGCTCTATAAAGTGTTGACTTAACCTTACTTTCAGACCAACCTAAAACTTCGGCTGTTTCTTCAATAGAGAACTCTTTAATTTTCCGTAATATAATCACTTCCCTATATGAATCTTTAATTGCACCTAATGCTTTATAAAGTTCATATGAACTTTCCTTAATTTGAATCATTTCGTCAGGTAACGGATTGGTATCCTTCTTGAAGAAAAATGCTTCTTTAAAAAGCAAGATCGGCTTACGTTTTCGGATAAAATCAATTGTTAAATTATGAGCTATACTAAAAAGCCATGTTTTTGGATTGGATTTACGCCTATATGAATCATAATGAATATAGGCCTTTAAAAAAGTCTCGTGTCTTAAATCTTCTGCTTGTTGATAATCTTGTATCATCATAAAAATAAACTTAAAAATAGGTTCGTTAAAATCCTCGTACCATTTAATGATTTCTCTATTCCTAATATCCGACACATTCATCCCCCCCTTTTTAAGAACTTCGATGTTTAGACGTTTATCTCTAACAAAAGTTTTATTTAGTAATTCAAAAATTTAAAAAACCTTGTCCAACTAATCTGCTACCTTTAGTTTAAGTAAAATTGGATTGTCAACACTAAACTAGACAGTTTTTTTAAGGTGTCCAAGTTTGGATTCTATCGGGCTTAACTAGCCTAATGTTCCATAAATTCGAATTTCAACCACATCCTGTGGTATGTGGGGTTTATATGTAAGTTGATGATTTGAAGAATGAAAATTACTAAACTAAATCATTATTTAATCGCAATAGAAATGCTTCCTCCTACATTAGATAAAATAAAACAAAGGAGATTAGAAGAAGCCCAAAAGTACAAGATCCCCATGTACCACGGTGAAACGGTCTAATAGAAGAGCTCTATTGGACATTATCACCCAGTGGCACCGGGAAACGGTCTTATAGAAGATTCCTATAGGACAATATCACCCAGTGCCACCGGGAAACGGTCTTATAGAAGAGCTCTATTGGACAATATCACCCAGTGACACCGGGAAACGGTCTAATAGAAGAGCTCTATTGGACATTATCACCCAGTGCCACCGGGAAACGGTCTAATAGAAGAACTCTATTGGACAATATCACCAAATGTCACGGTGAAACGGTCTTATAGAAGAGCTCTATTGGACAATATTACCCAGTGGCACCGAGAAACGGTCTAATAGAAGAGCTCTATAGGACAATATTACCCAGTGCCACGGGGAAACGGTCTTATAGAAGAGCTCTTAAATATTGGGTAAGGACTTCGATTTTTTTTATAGGGTAGGGGCTAATATTGAATTCTATGTCATTAATTTCATTTAATAGATAGTCATCCTTCACTCCAATAATCTTCAAAAATCCTTCAAAACTGATCTAGATTTTAACATAAATATCCAGTTTCCTTTAAAGGGTCTTGTTCAATTATATGTAAGCGTCAAATAATCCCCACCTTTAATAAGATGGGGATTATTTGACGCTTACGGATAGAAAGCTGATAGTAATAAGCATTAATATGATTTTTGCATTAGTTTATTCTTGTACTTAAATATATATATTGGCAAATAGGCTGCTACTATCATTGGTATAATTAGCTTTATTGGGAATAGAATGATTAAAATAAATACAGCTGCTATTGGCTTTTTCATTATTCCACTTGTGAGTGAAGTAGTTACAATCGCAACTGATGTTACTGGATCTATCGGAAATAACAATGCCATTCCATATCCTAAACTTGCTCCTGCGAAAATAACAGGAAATATATGTCCTCCACGCCAACCAGTGGCTAAACAAAATTCTGTTATGAATAACTTTACAATAGCAGATATCAACAATAAATAAATCGACATACCTTTCCATTCTGCTGGTAATTCTGTTAGTTGATGCTCCCCTGAAAATAACATTGTAGGAAGAATAGTACCTATTAATCCTAATACTAATCCACCAATAACTGCTTTGATTATTTTATAATTTTCAAGTGGTTTAAATACCTTATGAAGAATTTCTCCAAAAAACTCAAATAATATGGCAAATAATAATCCTATAAGGATAAGTGGTATCATAGCTATAATTTCATTTTTACCTACTACTGCTGAACCAAAATCAACTAAAGAAATTTTTCTGTAATCTATTTTTGATAAAAAAATAAATACACCAAAACCCGCAACAGTAGTGATTGAATAAACAATTATTTTTATCAGCTTTATACGTCTTGAATCTTTTTTATCCTCAAAGAAGGTAGTAGCCCCAAATAGTGGTGCTCTAAAAATCATGCCAATTGTAGCCTCAATACTATACTCAATTATTATTTCTCCATATTTATTTAAAACTGATTTTTTCTTAACTAAAGATTTAATAGTGTCTCCTGCCCACGTAGAAAGACCTCCTATTATACCAACTAAAGCCGCCTCAGGACCAAGGCTGGCTCCAAAAGAAAGAACACAAAGTGCAGTCAATGTACTCTTATGTACTGACCTATAATCAACTCTTTTGGTTTCCTTGAATTCTGCTAATACATCCTCCATATTACGCGGGTAATTACCAAAGTACTTTTGACATAAACCTACAAGAACACCTCCAACTAAACACAGTAATAGGGTCCAATTTTTAAAATGAAGGGTCTTTGGTAAGGTATCCCATAAAAAGTGAGTTGTAAAAGAAGTAACAGCTAAAAAACCCCATGTCAAAAACCCTACAATTCCTCCTATAATTATGCAAAATAGCACTATAATACCTAACTTTGAAAATTTCATCCTCTTGTATTGATCCTCCTTATTCATATGGAGTCGAAAAAGTTTTTTTATGATTAGTTATTTTTCTCGCTTTTTTTTCGCCTTTTTCTCCTTGTAATGTAAAAAAAAAATAGACATTACCGTGAAAACTTTTTTTACTATCTTAAGGGCATTTCCGATGAACGGATTAGAATTAATAATGAAAGGATGGCTACTCACATAACCTTTATAGTCCTTTATAAATCGGACTTTTATTTCGACTTTTTTCTCATTCTACAGAAAAAAACCGAAGGTCTCAAGAGCGTATCTCCCGTTGATCTTCGGTCAAGATTTCGTTTGATTCGGTTTGGTTCCGAAATTTTATGATGGAAACAGAAAAACCCGAATAACATTTTATTCGGGTTTTGGATAGATTTTTTTATGTTTTGGGTCCACGAAATACATACATTTAATCAATAGAATAGGATGATATTTAAAATGAAACTGTGATTCACGCAGCTGCCTTTACATTTTTCATTGCATCACGGTCATTTTTGTATCTAAAGCTTACCACAAAAATGACTGCGAGAATGATGGTATACGCTGCAAAAACTAACCAGATATTTTGCCAGTCTTTCACCCCATCAACTGTGAAATAATCCACTATTTTTCCACTAATAACAGCCCCTAAATAGGTCCCGATTCCGTTGACCATTGTCATGAATAAGCCTTGTGCACTCGCACGAATTCGATGATCCACTTCTTTTTCTACAAACATAGATCCGGAAATATTAAAGAAGTCAAATGCAGCACCATACACAATCATTGATAATAGCAATAAGAAGAACCCGCCGCTAGATGGGTTACCATAAGCGAAGAAAACAAAGCGTAATGTCCATGCCACCATACTCAGCAGCATTACCTTCTTAATCCCAAGTTTCCGTAAGAAAAATGGTATGGCAAGAATAAAGAATACTTCTGAAATTTGTCCCATTGATAATAATATCGCTGGATATTTAACAACAAGACTATCTTTATAGTTAGGGTTTAGAGCAAAGTCATGTAAGAATGGGTCGCCAAATGTAATGTTTATCTGCAGTGCTGCACCTAACAGCATAGCAAACACGAAAAATATCGCCATTCTCTTTTGCTTAAATAATACGAAAGCATCTAGTCCCAAAAGACTTACTAATGACTTGTCCTTTTTGACATTTGATGTTGGACAGTCAGGTAACATTAGTGAATACAGTGCAAGTAAGATCGAAGCTCCAGCAGCAATGTATAGCTGGATGTTGCTTAACTCCAGTTTCCCTAGACTAATTGTCCACATGGCAAGAATAAAACTAATTGTGCCAAAAACACGAACAGATGGGAAATTTTTCGTTACATCAAGTCCTTCTTTTTCCAGGCTTGAATATGAAATAGTATTAGATAAAGCAATCGTCGGCATGTAAACCATTGCATTAAAAAGCATCACCCAAAACATAAGGTCAGGATCTGAAATCCGTGCAGCTGTAAATAAGGCAATCGCACCAAGGAAATGGCAAATTCCATATAATCTATTTGCCTTTATCCAACGATCTGCAATAATTCCAACTAGACTTGGCATAAGAAGTGAAGCAAGCCCTGTTGAACTATAAACAAGTCCAACTTGCATACCCGTAAAATGTAAATGATTGATCATATACGAGCCAAGAGTAACAAGCCAACATCCCCAAATGAAAAACTGAAGAAACATCATAATTTTAAGTCGTGATTTAACAGTCATTTCTTCCTCCCGATGAGCTTTGGTGCTGAACCAAGATTTTTTATCGATATTAAAATAAAACTGAATATTCAATTAATTATTTTTATTCTGATTTTAAAAAAGCTGATAAGGATATTCTTTAACAACTTACTATTAAACTATGACTGCCTTTTCGAAACCAAATCCGACAGCCAACTGCAAAAGTTTCTGCATATATGCGTCGTCTGGAGAGGGAGTATTTTGTAAACGCCCCTTTACCCCATAATGCCTAAACTTAATAAGTTTTAATCTCACGCTGCAGGCTTTTTCACCAATTGTCTGCGCAATTCCACTGATGACGACTTCCGCGTCAACCTCACCCGGCAGGCATACAATTCGTAATTCCTCTAATTTGTTACAATCTGCAAGATAGTGAAGATTCTTCTTAACGATAGAATTAGTAGCGCCCGCAGTTAGTTTTTTGTAAATTTGTTCATCCCAAGCCTTCACATCCAGCATGACACCATTGCAAAGCTGCATCAATTCGGGAAAGCGGCTGAAATCTGTCGTACCATTGCTGTCAATTAAGCATGTAAGTCCATTTTCATTAGCTAGGGCAAACAGTTCCTTCAAAAAATTAGGGTAAAGGGTACATTCCCCTCCCGATACAGTGATCCCTCGTATAAATGGAATATTCTTTTCAATCTCCTGAAAGACCTCTTCTGGACTCAAATTTCTCACACGCGGTGAGGCGAAAGTCGGACAAACTTTAATACATTGGTCACAGAGCCTACATATTTCAGGGTCCCATTTTACACGGCTGTTAAAGATCGTCAATGCACCCGAAGGACAACCGCTTACACAAATGCCACAGTGATTGCATACAGCTTGTGTTTCAGGATTATGGCAATAGGCACAGGATACGTTGCATCCTTGCAAAAATATAGATGTACGATTACCCGGCCCATCTACAAGGCTTAAGGGGATTATCTTGTTTACAGGAGCCCTGGTCATACTCCCCTTACCTTTCTATTTTCAAGGCGGTTATGATCGTAATTGGGGGCACCAAGATGTGTAGTACCTTGCAGAACTATCTGCTCATTTCGGTATTTTTCCATCTCACTACGTTTTACTAAATAACCGGTAATACGTACCAAGTCGCTATTCTCCTCGTAAAAACTAATGTATTTTGCACCTAATGAAAATGCACCTTTTACAATATCAAGAATAGCACCAGGATTATTTCGACCAGTGGTTTCAAATGGGAAAATATCTCCGCAGCCAGTCGTAATGAGCCTATGGAATCGTGCGCTATGACGCAGATGATCGTAAACATTCTCCAGTTCATCACCTACTGGGATCCGCACACCTGAAGTGATTCCTAGATCGTAATCCATACCAACCTGCGCATGAAGCATTAAACGACCATTAGAAATTTTAGAATACTTTGCTGGAAACTGTGCGGCAAAATCTGAAATAATAGTCATTATTGTATCAGCAAGGTTGTCAGCCTCGACATCGTGCCCATAGCGTTTACCATTATCCCCCATCAGAAGATTTACACACTCAGCCAGACCGGTAATTCCCAACATACCAATAAAATTGTCCGGATGGATTAAACCTTCCTTAACAAGGAAAGAAGTCGCAAAGAACCCAGATTTTTCAACCAAAAAACTCACACGTTCATTCATGTAATTTCCCAATTCCAGTAGACAATCTGGAAGCAGCTGATTTAAGAATTGATCTATACTTGTGGCAACCTTTGCAAGTCCAGGCAGAGTTATACGGGAAAGCGTATAGGCACCACCGCCGATTGGCAGAATGTTGTAACAGCTAGAAATACCGTAATCAGAGGAATAGGTTTCCTTATGCACCTTATGATTACATATGGCAGGATTGGCACAGAATAAGCTGGTATAAATTCCTAGTTCTGCATAGTCATCTGGAGTAATATCCGGATCATATTTCAGCGTAAAGTTAGGAACTGCATTCTGCAAATCCTTTTCCAACTCCAGTATTAGCTTCCCGGCCCGAGTTGGCTCCGGACCAATATTAGCATGACAGAAAGAATCGGTAATAGTGCGATCTAGGAAATTTAAAAATAAACGAAGCTTTTTCTTTGCCTCCTCATCACTAACACCTTCCAAAAATGGTTCAATGAGCTTATCAATGTTGCCGAGATAAACCGGGAATCCCGTGATAGACGGAACATGCCTATAAAGAATCATTAAGGAGTTCAATAATTCATCCAAATCCTCCGGTGGACTAATCCGTAAAAACTCGCTGCCATTTTTAATAAACCTCTCATAATCAGGCATAATATAGCGTGGACGGTAAGGTGCATGACCCTCATACAGATCATCTATTGCCTTAATATCAAAATAATATCTGGCTTTCTCTGGAATACTCATAATGGACAGAGTATCCTCTGCAGCATGTGCAAGTGACATTACCTTTTGCTCGTACGTCAGTTTTCTTGATGTGACAATTTCTAAAACGTTAGTCATACTTCACACTCCCTCTTTTACTTTGACTGAATTAATGACTTATCTTTTTATCAATCAATTCTAAAAGTTGGTCGTATTGTTTTTCGGATATGATGATTTTCCTTCCATCTATTGTAACTAATCCGTTGTCTGAAAGCTTTCTGATCGATCGGTTAACTGTTTTTGTGCTGAAACCCGTTTCCTCTGCAATCTGTTGTCTTTTGATTTGCATAATGCATGTTTTGTTTTTTGCATGCTTTCTATAATATTGTGTCATATAAAGCATTAGGCGATCGAATCCGTCAAGAAACAAATACGTATGATTGTTTTTTGTCTCTTCCAGAGTGCGGCCCATAAGAGTACGTACTCGTAAAAACAACGCCTCCGAATCATTCCTTATCCAGTTTAAGAAGCTGTTCATTGGCATGACAATAAATTTACAGTCCGTGATAGTCACTAAAGTTACTCTGTAATAAGAGATTCCTGCAAATCCCTCCATTTCGCCGAACAACTCTGGCGCCTGGAACTCAGTAAAAACATAGACATCACCTGAAATTTGCTCTTCCGCTGCTCTTACACGCCCCTCAATTAACACCCAAATTGCATTGCAGGGTTCGTTTGCCGATAAAAACTTTGTATTCGCTTTCAACTCAACAATACGACAGGAACGACTAGATATGGGGATGTGTTTAAACAATTGCTGCAAATAGGCCTTTTGAGGCTTTGGCGCCATATCAATTGCTGCTATCAAATCCTCCATACTATATCTCCTCCTTTAATCAAATTATATCTCGAGAATTATACACCCAAAAGGACACCTGTCCTCTATTTTTATCTATTATATATATGTTCAGAAATTGTTCATACTTTCACTAAGGTCAAGGGTCGATTACCCTTTCGTCTGTTTATGGAGTTTTATGTTTAAGAAGGTTTATTTCAATTAATCTAGAATATATTCCTACATAAATAGTGAAAAGATTTTATTACAAAAAAATTTATCAATGAAAGTAGTCTATCAACCTGACGCACAAGTCCGACCGCAGCGCTCGCTTAGGAAACAGCGTATCTTTCTCCTACTATGGACAAGCGGGCTTCTGTGGTCCTTCGGCTTTCTGGCAGGTATTCACCCAAACAAAGCCTAGCCACATTTTTATTAAGCTTACTAAGAGTTATTGTAGTTTTTTTCCTATTTTTGCACAAACTATTTATCAATAATTACCATGAAGGAGCGCGGATGATGGGATCCCAAGCTATTATTGCCTTATCTATTTTTTTGATCACTTATGCAATCATCATTTCTGAAAAAATCCATCGAACGATTGTTGCAATGATCGGTGGTTTATTAATGGTTGCTTTTGGCGTTCTTGACCAGAACGAAGCCGTTCACCACATCGATTTTAATACAATTGGTTTATTGATCGGGATGATGATCATTGTTAGTATCACAGCGCAGACAGGAGTCTTTGAATTTATCGCCGTCTGGTCAGCACAAAAAGTGAAAGGGGAACCAATAAAAATTCTTGTCGTATTAAGCCTGTTTACAGCATTCGCTTCCGCTTTCCTTGATAATGTAACAACCGTTCTCCTTGTCGTGCCGGTAACATTAAGCATAACAAATCAATTGAAAGTTCCTCCGATACCCTATTTGCTTTCAGAGGTTTTAGCTTCTAATATTGGCGGGACAGCCACAATGATTGGTGATCCTCCTAATATCATGATTGGCAGCGCAGTAAAAGAATTAACATTCATGGCATTTATAAATAATTTAACCCCTGTAATTTTGATTATTTTGATAGTTACAGTCTTCCTGCTCACACTGATTTACAAGAAACAGTTAAAGTCATCGCATGAATTAAAAAATCATCTTTTAAGTAAAGATTCGAAACAGGAAATAAAGGATAAAGGTTTATTAGCCAAATGTCTATTTGTCATCATCATGACAATTGGCGGTTTTTTTGCCCATCAATTCATACATTTCGAAACGGCCACCATTGCCTTGATAGGAGCATTTATCTTACTCTTGCTAACTGGGGAGAAAGTTTTGCATGTTGCTTTGGAAAAGATAGAATGGACAACCTTGTTCTTTTTTATTGGGTTATTTGTTATTGTAGGCGGCCTTGTGGAAACAGGTTTAATTGAAGCATTAGCCAAGAAAGCCATGTCATGGACCGGGGGAGAATTAAAACCTACCACTTTTCTCGTTTTATGGATGAGTGCGATTATTTCTGCATTTGTTGATAATATTCCTTTTGTTGCGACGATGATTCCCCTAATCAATGAAATGGGTCAATTAGGAATTTCCCATTCAGAGCCTCTTTGGTGGAGTCTTTCACTTGGTGCTTGTCTTGGTGGGAACGGTACATTAGTTGGTGCGAGTGCGAATCTAGTTGTAGCCGGAATAGCAGCTAAGGAAGGTCATCAAATTTCTTTCATTAAGTTTTTAGCCGTAGGCTTTCCACTAATGATCGTGTCCATTATCATTTCTAGCGTTTATATTTACATTAGGTATTTCATGTAATTGAAAAAAATTAAATTATGTCTGGAGGATAAACGTTGGGGAAAAAATTTTACTTGGACCCACCTAAAGGGAATCTGCTCCTGAAATCCTTCATCGTTTAATAGATCGTATTGAAATTAAGGCAGTTGGAAATCCGAGAATCTTTTATAGATTCTCGAATCTAACTGCTTTTTCTTTAAGTAATTCTATCAACGCACATAATATACAATATTTACTTTGACAACCCTTTAATATTATAGGTATCTGCTTCTGCAGCAACTCCTACAATCCACTCTTCGTTTATTGAAAAAAATCATGAAACTGATTTACTTATGATACGCACCTTGTCTAATAAAGTTCTTAATGAAAAACTAATACAATCAACGGTTAATCTGTTGAATTCTGTCTAAAATGCTTGATAGAGTTTGGTTTAAATTCTCCAACTCCCTTAAGTCCATAGACAGATTTTCCAGCAATTTAGAGGGAATACATTGAGCTTTGCCATTTAGGTCTTTGCCTTTTGTTGTCAATGAAATGATTACCGTTCTTTCATCCTCTAATGATCTCCGGCGTTCAATCAGACCATTTCCTTCCATTCGCTTTAGCATAGGTGATAATGTTCCCGAATCTAAAAATAACTTTTGCCCAAGCTCTTTTACAGTCACCGATTCTTTTTCCCAAAGGACCAATAATACTAAATATTGAGGATAAGTTACGTCTAACTCTTCTAATAAATTTCTGTATAATTTAGTGATTTCCCGTTCGGCTGAGTAAATCTTAAAACAAATTTGGTTCTCAAGCTTTAATTCATTATTTTCCATTTCCTTGTCCTTTCTTGATTCATTAGTACCATTATAATACAATCTTTTAACTCATAATTAAATTTCACACAATTTAATTGTTGACTTCAAAATATTTAAAGGTTAATATAGTTTTGTAAATATCGATTGTACGCAATTTAATTTTATAAAATTATATTACGGAGTGATTTAATATGGAATTATTGTACACCGCAAGTGCTACAGCAGAAGGTGGTAGAGTAGGAAAAGTAACAAGCAGTGATGGAACGTTAAATTTAGCACTTTCAATGCCGAAATCTTTAGGTGGTCAAGGAAAAGAAAATGCAACGAATCCTGAGCAATTATTCGCTGCCGGCTATGCAGCCTGCTTCGATAGTGCGCTAAATTTGGTCGCACGACAAGCGAGAAAACGAATTGACTCTAAAGTTACGGCGGAAGTTTCAATTGGAAAAGATCAAGATGGCGGATTCAAATTAGCTGCGGTCTTAAACGTGTTTATACAAGGGGTAACATTGGCAGAGGCCGAGGAATTAGTTGAGAAAGCTCATGGTGTTTGTCCTTACTCTAAAGCAACAAAAGGGAATATCGATGTTTTATTGACAACGAATGTAATTTAAAATCTTTTAAAATAAACGTCCAAAAGCAGAATTTATTGTTAAATAGAAAAGAGGCAAGCTCACATAAAAAGAATGAGTAAGCCTCTTTCTTTTTGCCAATTACTATCAGCTTCCATTTTTTTTCGAGGTTTACACCGATTTTATCGACCCCATTTGGATTATTTTTATAATAACCTCCTTTACTTATGGTACGGTTCCCCACACCACAAGTAAAAACATGTTTTATATCTGCTCTATCTTCACAACCGTTTCTACATGTCCAGAGTGTATTTGGCAACACAAAGGGTGTTAGTGATATTCCTTCCCGTAATGATTACCTGGTATTAATAAAAAAGGTACCTCTCAAAATCTTTGTGTAAGGGAAAGGTACCATTCTCATTTTATTACTATTTATAACTGTAATGGGCTGCTAAACAGTCATTTTCCAACCTGATAAAGTTAACCAGTTTTCCTTTTCCTTATAATCAGGCATTATTTTTCCAACAAGACGCCAGAAGGATCGGTCGTGGTTAAGATGAACCATATGGCACATTTCGTGAACGACTACATAGTCGATTACCTCCCGTGGTGCCATTGCCAGTCTCCAATTGAATGTTAACTGTAGTTTTGAATCACAGGTTCCCCAAGTAGTTTTGCTATCCGAGATACGAAAAGAACGTGGCTTTGTTTTGAAGTTGCTTTGATAGGAGGATATGCTCTTCTCCACTAAAGCCTTACACTGCTGGTAATAAAATCGTTTTAAAGCTTGTTTTATTTTTTCAGTGTCAGGCTGCTTTACATATATTTGTAGCGTTTCTTCTTTAAACACTACATGTTCTTGCGTTATATTTATATCTTGAAAGATTTGTATGGGATAGGTGTTTCCTAAATAAAGAAAACTCTCACCATACTCATACACCTTTTTCTGAGGCCCCAGCAGCCTACCCTTTATTTCTTTTAAATTTTGCTGAATAAGATCCCATTTTTCCTCTAATAACTGAAGCACTCTATCATCAGGTGTCCCTTTCGGAGCCTGAACTTCAACATCCCCATAACTATCTATCTTAATTCCTATAGAGGTACGATTTTTGTACTTGATCTCCAAACGTATTGTCTCACCTAAGTAGGTATGTATCATGTCATCACCTGTAAAATAAATTATCCCCTATACTTGACAGCCAACCCTTTTAAGAAATTCCTGGCGTATTTATCTCCGCACTCTTTATAATTCTTATGCCCTTCTTTTCTTAAGAAAGCGCCGAGTTCTCCTTTTGAAACCGTGATTCCTGCTTTTTCGAATATATCCAGCATATCCTCAGTAGTTAATGCTAAGGCAATTTTTACTTTCTTTAATAGGAGATTATTAACGTTTGCACTTTTCTTTATAGACGGTTCTGGCATATCAGGCTGTCCTGGTTTGGGCTCTTGTTTTCCTCTTTTAAAAATAATAAAACCATTTAAGAATGAATCTAACATATTGTTATTACATTTTATTTGATCGTCACTTTCAGCCTCATACTCGTCTGATTTTGTGAGAATCTTTATTACATCTGGTACTGTTACATTCACGCCGCCAAGTTTAAATATCTCTGCCAATTCTTTATTTTTTATTTCCATTGCATATCTCAATCGAATTAATATATCGTTATTATCCACAATAAACCTCCAATTTTTTTAAATTAGTACCTGTACTTTAAAGCAACAGGGACTAATCATACCAATCTATCTTATTTCAATCTTTGCTTCTTCCTCGACCTGTGCCTTAGTAATAAAGCGATAGTAATTCGCAGATGTAATTAGAGTTTCCTTGCTTTGACTTTTATAACCCTAAATACTCAAACGACAAAAATATGCTATATTATTGCTGCTTGCACCATTGATGCAGATAATCCTAATTCAGTCCCAACAAAACCACCGGTACATTCAATTTTATACTACTTCGTGGTTAATCGGATAGCAAAAAAGTAAATAGGCAACTCCCTAAAGGGTTAGTTGCCTTCTTTTAATATAATTTTCGCAACAACTTCGACATGCGTTGACTGTATGTGGCAATACAAGAGATGGCTGAAGAGTTTACACGAATTTTGTTTTAATTATTAAACATTAGCACGCGTTCGTATTAAGTTAGCCAGATATTCTGGTTGACCATTTAATGTTAGCTAACACTACAAGACAACGCAGAATACATCTAGATAAGCTACTTCATTAAGCTGATCGTTAATACAATCCATATACATATTCAATGCCTGCAGCTTATCATTAAAACATCATCCACAGCTTCCTGTTATTTGTTTGGCGGTATGTTCCGGGGAACACCTCTTAATAATGGCGAAAGCTCGCATATTGGTGGTATTCTTCAACAAAAGTACCCTTTGTTACAATGAACTATTTATTGAATAAAAGTTTTTGTTAATCCGTCTGACATATTTAACTGTTAATTTCCCCTTCCAAAAGAGAACCCGGTATTAACATCCTTTTTTCTGTTAAACACTCTTCTTCGGGCTTCATGTTCACCTGTATCCACTTATCATTGCTTAGTTTTCGATATTGATTAATTTCTACATCAGTTCCATTCGTCAATGTAACAAAAATAAAACAATAATCAGCTCCATCCGTACCATGAAAATAAATATTTTTAAAGTATCCATTTTTCACAGTTGGGTACATTTGTTGAATCAATTTGCACCAACTTCCATATTACACTTCTACAACAGCTTCTCCGTCATGGTCCCAACCATGATATGGTGCACATAAAAAATCCTCTTCAAACTTACTCAAATCTGAAATTCGATAACCTTCTTTTTCATGAATAAGCTGAATAAATCCGTATGAATAACCAAAATACTCCGCTCGCTTACCTTTAAACCCCTCAATCGTTTCAATTTCATAAAAAAACTTTATTCCTCTTTTTCCATCAGGTACTCGACAAAGCTTTATTAAACTCGTATGCCCTATCCCAGCAAACGAATTAAAATATTCATCATAGCTTAATTTATTTTGATACTCTTTAGACAGAAAATTATAGGCAATTGGAAATGGAGTACGTACCTGACCAACTGTACCGCAACTCCTCCCACCCATATTTTCAGCTTCACGCAGGACGCTAAAATAGTTAAGAAGGGTATCTTCGGAGGTTCTAGTCAATTCAGGAGGTAATTTGATTTGGTCATGAGTTTTTTCAGAAAAAAGTGAATAGAACTCCCAACTGTCAAATCTTAAATTTAAAGCTTTAAAGCAAGATGGACGAAAATATTTTTGATGATAAGAAGTTATGTCCATTTTATTCCGTTTTTGCATATTCATCACCCACTCTTAGTTTATGGGCGAACTATGGATAGGTGAAATATATGTATTTCCTTCTCAACTATTTACTGCTATTTCGTATTAGTGAGGCAGTAATAAACCTAATACAGGGGTAAGACATAATTTAACAACCAAGCATACCTTATCAAATAATGGTATCCATAGTTCTTTTTTATCTCATAACATAGAAGTCCCTCTTATTGAGCTAACCTGCCAGTTACTTGAATAAGGAAAAAGCGACCCTTCTCTATAGAAGAATCGCACCCTTTAGTCTATTTGACAAAGGGCAGATTAACTTAACCTACCCTTTGTTCCGTACAATTTAGTAGCCGCTCATAAAAGAAGCTCCTACAATGATAAGGAGAACGAACAACACAACGACTAAAGCAAAAGGGTTTCTTTCTCTATGTTCGTGTCTAAATTCTTCCATGTATATCACCTCCATAATAGGATTTTACTCACCCTAATTCATACCGGTTAGTTTATTAAACATTAACGGACACTAGCTAGTACGATAATCAACAGAATGAACAATACAACGATTAAAACAAAAGTTGAACCGCCGCCATAACCACCGCCGTAGCCGTAACCGCCGCTATATCCACATGATCCCCACATATTTTTCACCACCTTTTGGATTTATGCGAAGAGAGAATACTTCTTCTATGTATATATATTTTTGGGGGATAAGGGTGGCTTGGACAATCATCATATAGTAGGAAAAAATCAGCGATTTTCATAAAAATTTTTCTTAAAAAGAAAAAGAACGTCTGCAATACATGCTAACGTTCCATTGGAGGTGTTACTATATGTCTGGTAGCATCGGTGGTAATAATAACATATGCATTTAGAATAAAAGTGAATGGACAAGTGTTGATTAAAAATTAAATAGGCACGAAATGTACAATATCAACCATTCTTGACCCCATACTCTTACTATTCTTGTAAGGTTATTATAAATGGATATGTAGATTAGAGAAAAAAGCATCAGATATGTATAAGTAATGAATGCAATAAATTAATTCACTACTATGAAAGAACGTAATTTTCTTATATTTTTTGTGGTTAGGCTCTACTTCATGTTTGGCTAAAGGGGCGATACTCCAAGTCGCGCTTTTTTATTAAGCTAACGAACG
Organism: Neobacillus sp.; assembly: GCF_031988165.1. Classification (NCBI taxonomy): domain Bacteria; kingdom Bacillati; phylum Bacillota; class Bacilli; order Caryophanales; family Bacillaceae; genus Neobacillus; species Neobacillus sp. The sequence continues at coordinate 13,313 of NZ_DALZYO010000014.1, read as the reverse complement.
CCGTTAGTTGCATAATAAAAAGCCGCCAATTAAGGCAGCCTGATCTTAAAGCAAAGCCCCCTTTACTTAAAGTACAATCCTTCACAAAATTTTTTGTTAACTGAAACCATATTAGACGATTCCAGATTTTTATATCTTTGCACCTGCAGTTGAAAAATGGTTATTGTGGCTTTTATGACCGTTCAACACCCGCTGATTTGGATATTTACAGAATATTTCCTTATTAAACGCAAGTAAACGATTGAATTTGTCTTAGACTTATTCCGTATTTGACCCATCTAGCACCAGTCCAGCGATACCCTGAGACAGAGTGTCGACCAATAAATGTTGGATAAAACCAGAATTGTTCACGGCCTCTAAGCCATACATACGTATATCTGTGTAAACAACCTATCATACTGCCTGGGTCTACCGCATACGCTCCTGCTTGATGCGTCTGTTGAGGAACAGTAGATGGCGGTGGTGATGTTGGTGGTCCAGGCTCCAGTTCTTGACCAGGAGGTGCAGACGGAGGTTGCTGCCCACCAAATTGTCTTCCCTCAAGTGTTGAATAGGAATAATCCATTTCTTGGTATGGTAACGAATATACATAAGCTTCCTGACTAAATGGATTGTTAGAATATAGAGGTACATGGCTAGGATACATAAAATTCACTCCTTTTATTTTTAATCTCACATCATCATATTCATTAGTCATAGACCAATTAACTTGTTCTCTCATAAATGTGTATTTACCTATAAAACAGTAATTTCTTAGCACTAAGTGTACTTGGCGTATCAATCAGACCTCCCCAGGTAAGCCTACAGTCTTTCCCTCCATCTATCTGCTTCATTTACTCTGTACTACCTTCTGCAGTAAGGACTTCATTTTGATTTGCAAACTCATCCAATGTACCTAGCCTCTTATGAAGTTCGTGTTCCTCAGACCGGAGGTTTGCCGCTCGCTTCCTTCAGATTCCACGTTCACCATGGACACCCTTGCGTTAAGCTAGCCATTACTACTGCCTGCATGGTTCGGGACTTTCACCCTAGAGACTGCACCCATGCCGGGCGCACAAATAAAACTAGAGGAAAGTCTCCTCTAGTTTTATTTAATGTACGCCAATACACCTCAACTATTAGTTTTTTCTAACCAACAGTGAGCAACACTCCACGTGTCCAGAGTGTATGTGGCAACACATGGGATGCTGGTGAGCTTTTAAGCTCATTTACTCTTACCTTATAGAACCAAGAATTTTTGGGACATAGATGTAAGCGATAAATGTTATTCCAACGAAATCTTCACAATATTATCCAAATATTTCGTTGTATTATATCCATTAATCTCCAGCCTTTTAGGAATCACTTTCTCTCCAGCGTTGTTACTTTGTAACCCTATGCTTAGAACTGTAAAGAAATGACGGGGCTGCTCGATTTCTTCATATGCGACAGGGGTAGTCGCATCATATTCCACCCCATTTTTATCAACAAGCACCCCTTCAGAATTCATATCCATTGAAATTATTTCATATTCATTTTCGCCCTTAATTTGGAATTGAAGCCACTCAAATGCTCGATTTTTTATTTCATGGCTGCTTATGACAACTTGGGTCGGCTGTCTAACTTCCACCTTATCGATGGAGATTGTACTGCCTGCATATTCAAAGGTTTGAGGATATCCTCTAGAAGCATCCAGTTCGATGGTTTTTTGGTCTTGAATCGTTAATTGAACAGATGCTAATTGAATTTTGACCTCTTTTGGCTTTTCTATTTGAAGAGGATCAAAGTGTGCTCGAAAAGCAACCCAATTCATGCCTTGTTGTGAATCTACCAATGTGCTGCCATACATATCAGCTTTCACTTTTTTATTGTTCACTTCTAGATTGTCAAAATTAAGGTCATCTATCCGCTTCTCCCACTGATCAACATTAAAAGCATATTGCAGAATCGTCGCTGTTGGAGCAATGATTAGTTTATCAAATCGAACCGGGACACCCTCGACTTCTTTTTCTTCATTCAGAGCATATTCAATAGAGGGCTTTTTTGTAACAGGGATCTCCAAGCTCCACTCCCCTGTTTTATCCTCCATGTTGTAATAAGCAGAAAAACTATTCTGTTCAGAGGAATCACGAATCAATTTCTGAAGCATTGTGATCTTGAGTTTGATTGTCCCGCTTTCAGTTGTAAGTGGCGGCAGACTAATCTTCCCTCGATACACGTTCTTTTTTTCGTTATTTACATCCGATTTAAAGTCAGGAGGATAGTATCTTGGATTTGTTACACGGCTCATGATTTCATATTCGTTCTCCACAGAAACCCCATTTTGATAATTCATCATATATTGATTGTCTTTCTCAATATCTTCTATTTCATAAAAAACAAGTGTCTGAACATCATCAGCAATCGCGCTCTTGATCTTAATTTTCACCCCATCGCTTTCCGCTTCCAGGTTCAACCTTTCACCCAGGCCCTGTTGCAGAAAGGCACGCAATTGCTGATCATCTTCTGTCCATGTATAGTAGAGGTTGGTAAAAGCCCCTGTAAAAAAACCTATACCCATTAATAATGCAAAAACACTTGCGAAAACAATCCCCATTCTTTTACGTTTCTTGTTCTTCAGTTGTCTGTGCTTTTCCTTTTCTGCCAGCCTAGCTTTGATGTTCTCCATGAAATCAGATTGCACATGGAAATCCTTCATCCTTTCAGTAAAATTTAACATGGTTAACATAACATCCTGGAATGTTGCCAGATCGTCCTGACAGTCTTGACAATGATAAATATGTACCTCGAAATCAATCTTTTTCGACCGATCCATGGCTTTTTCTAAGTAATCGATGTAATCCTTATGATATTCCTTACAGCCATTAAAGTTTGATCCGTACCCCATTTCTTTTTGAAGTGACTGGATTCCGGAAAACAAATGCTCTTTCATCTTTTCCACTGAAACTTGGAGAAGATGTGCCGCTTCCTCCTGGGAGAATCCTTTTACATATGTAAGGACCACCGCTTCTTTCTCGTACTCTTGCAATTGATCAAGTGCTTTAAATAAATCTTGACGTGTTTCACTTTCCTCTGAAGCTTGTAAACTTCTATCATCAGAAAGTTCCCGGCAGATATGTATGAAAATGGATGTAACCCACGTTTCGAATGATGTTTCACTTTTAAATCGAGGCAATTCCTTGTGGATTTTTATAATGGACCTGTAAAAAAGCTCTTCCATTTGCTGTTGATTACTAAGATAGGACCAACCAAGTATATAGAACGATTGTTTATGCTGATCGAACCAATCGACGATGGATTCCACGCCTTTTTCTTTTATTGTAGTGATTGACATGGTATCTATTTTTGCTGGGATCATAAATGTGTTCCCCCCTTTTAACATTCTCTTTATACCTAATGATATAAGGAGAGCAAGTTGTTGACAATATCTGTAGCTTAGACAAGAATTTCTCAGCTTTTTAAACCTCGATGAATTAACTACTTAAATTTTGCATAAATCCCAGCATCATTAACTAAGCTATCAACATCAAAATGTTTTGTCTCTATATATGAAAAAAGTTAGAAACCTCTTCATACTCGCTAGCATCTAATTGATATGTATGTAGAAAGCTTTCATCATCCTTGACCGGTGCTGGGGAAGTATTTTGACGGGCGTTCGCATACGGCTACTACCTGAGCTGTTGGCGCCTTAATTGAGTTGCAAAAACGCATGACATTTTTTCGTGTCATGCGTTTTTTGATAAGACGTGATGTATTATTTCCGCCAAAAATTCGTATATTCTGCTTTATCCTGAATATTAAATTCAATCATTTTCTCAAGCAATTCGTAATTTACCGGCTCATTCCATGGAATTCGAAACAAGCCTTTGGTAGCGCTGTAGCCAGCTTGTGCAATGTCATCGGCAAAGTGCGCAATGCCTACTTCTTCGGGTGAAACGCTCAAATGATTCTTCGCTGTGGAAAACCCAATGATAAATGTGCCGTGATCGGAAAACATTGGCGTATTCCACTTGATTTGTGGTTCCAAATTTGGGAATTTATTAGCAACCCACGCCAAAATTTCCTCTGTTCGGTCGCGGTAGTCGGAGTTATCGATACCTGCTAAATATTTTGAAAAAACTTCCATGTCTTCCTCCTTCGATATTAGCTATTGCCGCCAAAAATTCGAATTCTCAGCCTTATCTTTGATATTAAATTCAATTATCTTCTCTAGCAATTCGTAATTAATTGGTTCAGTCCATTGAATTCGGAACAAGCGTGAAGAAGCGCTGTGGCCAGCTTGGGCACTAATTACTTTACTATTCTTTTTTTACTGGATATTTTAAAGCATTCTTCTCCATTTTTTTAAATGCTTCCTCTTCTAAATCTACATTCATTTTTTCCGCTAACTGCAAAAGATATATAAATACATCCGCCATCTCTTCTTTAATGTTCTGTAAAGATTCAGCAACCGCTTCTTCACTACTTCTCCATTGAAAATTTTCTAAGAGTTCATTCGCTTCTAGAGATATAGAAATAGCTAAATCTTTTTCATTGTGATAACGGGCCCATCCCCGCTCATCTCTAAACTCAATAATTTTTTGCATAATATCTTTCATGTATAGCCCACCTAGTTTGAATTCTAATTTTGTAAATATATTCTATTTTATCATTTGTTTTAATATAAATGTAAGTTCTAAAATCATAGTGGCAAATAGTTAATAATACAGAAAAGGGAGTCAATCCATGGTAGCTTAACTCCCTAAAAATATATTTTGTCGGAACATCTTATATACCTCTGCAATTAACATCCCGTATGTATTTTGGCCATAATCTATTCTAGTACCCAGGTATTGGATGGATCATTTAGCGTGAGCTTGAAGATCTTCCCGATGAACCCATCTTTCATGTGTCCTATTTAGACGGGAAAAAGGGATTGCTCAGCAACCCCTTTTTAAACTTTTGCACCGGTTAAGGTAATAGTAATTATTCACTACCTCTTTAGGTTCCAATCTATCAGACATTCTTATACGAAATATTAAAATGCATCAAAATCAAACTGTTTCCAATACTTCTTCTTCCCTTTTGTGTGTAACAATAGATTCAAGGACATATGCCTTTTCAAAGCCGTCCCGGGTAGCCTCACTAAGGGATCCATAGCCCGCTGCATCTCCTAATACAAACACATTTTCCATCTGGTCCCTTAATGTTTTCTCTAATGGGTTATACGCCTCTACACCCATTGCAACAATGATATACTCTGATTCAATTTCTGAGTGTTTCCCAGAAGCTAAGTCCTCCACGATAATACTGTCCGAAAGAATTTTTACCAATTTGTGATCCGTAACAATGTCCACATTTTCTTGTTTAAGCTTACCAAGAAGTCTTAATCTCGTTTCAGGTCCAATTCTTTTACTTGCTTTTGTAGGAATTTCTACATAAGTGACATCATTACCAGCTTCTGCAAGTCGGCGAACAGTTCCATGGCAGGTCATACCACTACCTACAACTGTAACTCTATTATTAGTAAATACTTTTTCCTGTAATTTTACGTCTTCATAAGTATAAACATGATCTAAATCATTGCCTTCCACCTGTGGGAGCTTTGGTATTCCGCCGGTTGCCAATAAAACAGCATATGGATTGTAAGTTATGATCTCTTCAACAGTAGCCTCTGTATTCAAACGGACATCAATATTTAAACGTTTCATTTCATTGCTGAGGTAATTAATGTGCCATGTCATTTTCTTTCTATAAATTGGGTCAGTTACAAGATGCAATTGACCACCAAGCTTATTATCCTTTTCAAAAAGAGTTACATTATATCCTTTTAATGTTAGAATTCGTGCCGCTTCCATTCCACCTGGGCCACCACCAACGATCACAACATGGCGATTTTCATTAGAAGGAAGGCGCTGCAGCTCCTTAAACTCTAGTTCTCTGCCGGCTCTAGCATTGAGGGAACAGCGAATATGTGAGTTACCCATAGCAGCATGTATACAATGGAGACAGTTAATACATTTTCTAATTTCAGCTTCGCGTCCTTCCTTCGCTTTGTTTACCCACTCGGGATCAGCAATTAATCCCCTGCCTATGGCCACAAAGTCTGCTCTTCCCTCGGATAAAATATTTTCTACAAATTGTGGTTCACGAATTGACCCAACAGTGATCACGGGAATATTTACTTCTTTTTTTATCTCCTCTGCTAGGTAGACTCTCCAGCCTTGTTCAAATAACGGGGATTCAATTATTTTGTCCATAGAGTCATAAGTTCCACAACTAATATGCAGTCCATCTACTCCTAGTTTTTCTAAGTATCGACAAATATCCTTACCTAACTCTAAATCGATACCCCCTTCTATAAATTCATCCACACTGAGACGAACGGTAACAGGGTAGTCCTCACCACACTTTTCTCTGATTCCATCAATGATTTCCTTGATAAATCTCATCCGATTCTCAAAGCTTCCCCCGTATTCATCAGTTCGTAAATTTGCCTCAGGGCTTAAGAACTGGTTAATTAAATAGCCATGGGCACCGTGAACTTCAACGCCATCAATCCCAGCCTGCTTACATCTTACGGCAGTCTGAACAAATTTATTTACTAGCTCTTTTACTTCTATTGTTGTTAATTCCCGAGGTTCTTCACCTACCGCAGCACAAGCAACGTTACTAGGAGCAACGATTTGTTTACCATGTATTAACGACGAATTTGACTGTCGGCCTGCATGATGGATTTGTACAAAAACCTTCGACCCATATTTATGTATCGCATTGGCTAAACGATGTATCCCTGGGATAAAGCGATCATCGTCCAACCTTAATTGTCTAACAAATCCTTTCCCGTATTCATAATCGATACAGGTAAATTCAACAATAATTAACCCAGTTCCTCCCTTTGCCCTTTCTTCATAATAGGCAATTAGATGATCAGTGACTTCACCTTCAATACCAGCTAGATTCGTTCCCATGGGTGGCATGACAATTCTGTTTTTCAGTGTTAGATTACCTATTTTACCTTCATTGAACAAGTTTTGATAATTCATCTTAACTCCTCCATTTTTTCAACCTTATGTGAAATACTTCACAAATACTACAAAAAAATTTATCCCATATTTATTTTAAAAGTAATTAACATGCATTTTCGCACAATATTTGATAGATTAGTGACATTTTTTTGTAAAATTTATGAAAAATTTGGGAGGTAAGTCATTTTACGATGAAATTAATTTTAGGAATTAGGATTTTTATTTTTTAAAATTGTTTTTATTGAATTAATAATAAATAAAAACCAACAAGCTCCGCCTCGGAATAGTATAGAAACTCATTTGCATTTTATTATTGCAAATGAGTTTTCTTTTACAGGCTGATGTAGTTGGCTTTAAAATACGTCTTGTTTTATAAATTCTTATCTAATTATTTTGCTCAAGATATTGGTACACTTCCATCAATCATACACCTCAAGAGCATCTTGTCCAGGGAATTTGATCAATCATTCGTTATGATTTTTCACGATTTACGCGGAAACCTTTCACTATCCCCGTCCCATCAACATTCTTCCCCAAAGTTATCAAGCAATGCACGCACTTCATCTGTTGATTTCGTGTTCATCAATTGATTTCTTAATTGCCCAGCTCCAGGGAATCCTTTGACATAAATTTTGAAAAAGCGATGAAGCCCTGTGATTGAACGTGGCAGTGCTTCCGCATATTGATCTTGAAGATCAAGCTGCAGTCTTAAGAGATCAAGGTATTCTTTACTGCTATGCTCTTTTGGCTCTTTTTCAAAAGCAAAAGGATTTTTAAAAATTCCTCGCCCGATCATAACGCCATCAATACCATATTGTTCAGCAAGTTGCAGCCCAGTTTGACGGTCAGGAATGTCTCCATTGATTGTTAGTAGCGTATTTGGTGCGATACGGTCACGTAATTTTTTGATTTCCGGAATTAGTTCCCAATGCGCATCTACTTCGCTCATTTCCTTTCTTGTTCGTAAATGAATAGAAAGGTTCGCAATATCCTGTTTTAAAATATGCGTTAGCCACTCCTCCCACTCATTTACATCGTTATAGCCAAGTCGTGTTTTCACGCTGACAGGCAGATCGCCCGCTTTTGCTGCTTGAATAAGTTCTGCCGCAACGTCTGGACGCAGAATAAGGCCACTACCTTTCCCTCTCGATGCCACATTCGGTACAGGGCAGCCCATATTAATATCGATGCCTTTAAATCCCAGCTCTGCCATGCCGATACTCATTTGACGGAAATATTCGGGATTATCCCCCCAAATATGTGCCACCATTGGCTGTTCATCTTCCGTAAAAAGCAAACGGCCACGCACACTTTTCATGCCCTCTGGATGACAATAGCTATCCGAATTTGTAAACTCTGTGAAAAATACATCCGGTCGACCGGCTTCACTTACTACGTGACGAAAAACAACATCTGTCACATCTTCCATTGGTGCAAGTACAAAAAATGGTCGTGGTAAATCACGCCAAAAATTATCTATCATTTCAAACTCAAATCCTCTCACTATGGATACAACTTCAAACTCTCGGTCAAAAAATATAAAGCCAAATGTTCCACTTCTTTTACACTTATATCATGCTTCATAACTTATTATCAAACACAAGTACATTTGGACATTTATAATTTGTGAAAAACTATTGTGAAAATCGGCAATGTTTATTTTAACGAAAATCGGTCCTGTATGCTATTTTTATAAACAAAAAAGCAGATGGTATAGATTTTTTCTATATCAACTGCTTTTCTATTATTCCAACTCCAATCACGCGACCGCTTCACAGTGTGTGAAAAGATAACTTTTATACTATTTGACAATATATTACCATAAAATGAACGATTCAGGAAAATTCACCTCATTGGGTGGTCTTTGGGTGTACTCTGTATCAGCACATCAAGTGAACATATTGTCAAAACCTATCAACGTTGGATAATTGTGGGGGGGGTGAACATGTTCATTTTCTCATTTAATCATTAGTTCCTTAGGAAGAGGTTCATTTTTCATCAGATGCCACAAACTGTCTATGTAGGAAAGCGTGTAAAAATTCTCATAATAATGATAGTAATATGATCCTTTTGTTGTCATAACATATTGATTGTTTTCCTTTTTAACAAAGCCTAATATTCTAGCAAGCCATATTTCAAACCCATAATAATATTCCAAACTCTCTCCGAAAAACAATTGGAAATCCATTGGATCAATTCTCATTGAATACGCAGTCCAAAAAAGGTAATAAACCATTCTTTGTCTGCGCGAAAAATTCAGCGTCAAAGCTGTAGGTAACCTACCACTATTGATTCTTTTCTGATACTCCTGCAAATCAAAAGTATTTATTTTAAATTGGTCTTCTAACAAGGTTGTTGCAGAGCAGCCAAATCCAAGAAAATTTTCCCTGGTCATTGAGGAATATTTTGATGTTCCGTGCTTTGAAAACGTCCAGATTGAATCACGTACATATCCTTTTTCATTACAATAGTCCACGATTTCATACAATAGCTTTTTCTTTTCCCCTGTGGTCATTTTTATAAACTTTCGGTCTGTAAAGGTGAAATCGATAAATGGATAAATTGCAACATGATTCGCACCACTATTGAACGCGGTTTCGATGTCCTTTTTTACAATTTCAATTGTCTGGTTGGGTAATGCAAAAATAAAATCCATTGAAACAGTTTCGAAATGAACCTTTGCTAATGCCTTGAACATGCTGCTGTAATTAAATTCATCTCTTCCGAGAAGTTTTAAATATTCAGTCTGAAATGATTGAATCCCAATGCTGATTTTTGTAACACCAGCGGCTTTAAACAATGTCAGCTTTTCTTCTGTCACGTCACGGGGGTGCAGTTCCAGTCCTATTCCTTCTGTGATAATAAAGTATCTATTAATCCGCTGGATGATCTGTTTTATGTCATGTACAACCAGCGCAGGGGTGCCACCACCAAAGTAAAGGCTTGTCACTTGCTTTTTATCCACACCTGCAGTACTGCCCACCATATCAATTTCTTTCAGCAACGCTTCAATATATGTATCTTTCAGACTTTTATTGTATATCACCTTGCAATAAGGACAAAAATCGCAAAGTGATCTACAAAAAGGAATATGTACATATAATCCCAGCTTTTTTGTATTCTGATATTCCAGCGTGCTTTTATTTGTATTGGTAAAATGGAATGGTTTAAACGATCTTGTCAACCATGCTCTTGTTGCTTTTGTTAATACACTCATTTTCTTCCTTCCTTTAAATATATTTTAAGTATGTATTCAACATATCTATAGCTACTTTGATTTTTCCGCTAAATAAAAGAGTGTACTCTGCGGCAAAAAAATATCCACATTTTTCACAGAGTCCCGGTACATCAATACACCGTCCGCAGGTAGAAAGCTTTCCGTTTTCCATCACAACACACTGGTAACATGGAGTTGGAAAATTATTGTGTATGATAAAAGGAAATGCGGACTTCAGGTTAAAAATAGGATATCCCATATTTATTAGTTCGCTTATTTTATCACAGCAATGCTGTTTTTCATCCACACTTAATGCCAAATCAACCGTGTCGGGATATGGCGTATGAAAATTAAAAGATACAGCTCTGACCAAAGTCTTGTTTTTTGCAACATCACAAACATGCTGGATGCAGCCTTTGTTTATTTTGTTGATTGCCATATATAAGCAAATATTATCAGACGTAGCTTCATCAATATTTCTCATTATGGTATCGTACGTATTGCCACGAATGATATTATGATGCTCTCTGTCGCCGTCAAGACTCAGTAGAATTAAGTCCGCTTCGGGTAAGTCCAGTTTATGAGTTCCGTTGGTCACAACATTCACAATATAAAATCCCATTTCTTTTGCTTCTATTACTAAATCACGCAACGTTTTATTTTCATCGCTCCACAAAAAGGTTTCGCCACCGCAAAAGAAAAGAATGCGTATTCCTTTATTATACAAAAATACCATTTCTTGTTTTATCTTTTTGTATGGATGCACCACTTTCGTAAGATTATTCACGGAGCAATGCTTACAATGCAAATTACATTTGTCTGTAATAATGATGGTTCCCAGAATAGGTTTTTTTCTATGAAACAGAATAGTGCTTACTCCAAATGACCCAAGTTTTACCAAGTTCTTTATTTTCATATTCAACCTCGCAAAAAATTTGTTATCTCATCTCTATTAATAAATTATGCAACTAGATTTATTTTCCTTGTGAACATTTTTAGACATTTCTAAAAAAAATCATTTGCAAATTATTTTTGCAAATGATTTTTCTTTACCGACTAACATGAAGTTATTGCTATTTAGGGTTTCCATTTTCTGAAATCCTTTTCCGAAAGTGACTTTAAAAGGTCTGAAGTGGAAATTGCAAGTCCTTTCTACAAATAACAATATGTTATTTTTGACATTGCCATAGCATGTCTATATGTTTATCTTTTGCCGAACCGTTCTCCCTTTTGCCAAACGATTAAATCCCTCAGCAAAACTTCACCACTTTTTCTACTTCTCCATCACTCTCAAAGCCATCAAAGCCATCATACCCAAAACCCCCTAAAATTTCGCCCACATCTCGATTCCTAACATAAAAACAACCCTTGAAAATGCCGTAAATAAGCCATTTACAAGGGTTTCTGTTCTTATCTTCTCTCCAGCAGTGCGACTGTCTCAACATGGCTTGTGTGGTGATCGTAGAGATACAGGTGTAGTAGTGTTTACCTTAATAGTTCTATTAGAAGTAAACATACGTAATTACATATACTCTTCCACAATTGCGCCCTTTAATTGAGTAAGAAACCTGTTTTATTCTACAAGTATTGAAATTGCACTATACACCAATAACAAAGCCATAATTACATTAAACTGACTTCTATACCTTGATAAGAACGTTTGAAAAATCGAACCAAACATACTCCAACAGAAAGTACTCATAAAACCAACAAAAGCCAGAAATAATGAATAAAATAGTAAGCTGAAATTTGAAGTGTGATATGGAAGGATGAAGGTTGATATTGCAGTTATGCCATACAATATACCTTTCGGATTTATGAATTGTAAAAGCATTCCTGTTAAAAAACTGTTATTCTTGTCCCCATTATTGTCCTTATCATTATTTTTACTAGTAATAATTTTTATAGCAAGATACAACATATAGACTGCACCTAGGATCGTCATAATAAATTCAATTTTCGGAATGAAATTTCCAAGCAAAAGATTAAAATAACTGCACAATAACATTATTACAAAGAAACCTGCACCTACCCCTAAACAAAATCTAATTGTCTTTTTTAACCCGTATTTGTTAGCAAATAACATTGCCATAATATTATTGGGACCTGGTGTAAAACTTGTAACAAAAACATATAGCAAAAACGATAATAAGTGCATATTGGACTCCCCCTTTGTAATGTATGTTATAATGACTAAAATAGACATTATAACGTTTTACTTTTTATTGTACAATGCGGACGTTATATTGTAAATACGAGGTGTATTTATGGAGGAAATAAATCTTATCATTGCAAAAAATTTAAAAGCCTTTAGAGAAAGCAAGAAATTAAGTCTTGAAAAGGTTGCAGAATTAACTGGAGTAAGTAAAACGATGATAGGTCAAATTGAAAGGGGGGAATCAAGCCCTACGATTACAACTATTTGGAAAATAGCACATGGATTAAAGATTACTTTTACTTCACTAATAAATAGTCCGCAGCCAGATACAAAAGTGGTTTTAAGAAGTGAAATTCAAACATTATCTGAAGACAATGGGAAATATCGAGTCTATCCCTCCTTTCCCTTCGAAGATGATAAGCGCTTTGAAGTTTATTCAGTCGAGATAGAACAAGGTGGATTCCTAAGTGCTGATTCGCACGGAGAGGGAACTGAAGAGTTCTTAACTGTTTTTGATGGAGAATTAACTGTCCGTGTAAATAACATTGAATATACAATAAGAAGTGGTGATTCTATCAGATTCAAAGCTGACAGACCCCATAACTATCATAATTCAGGGAAAACATTAACTCGATTAAGTATGGTCATATATTATCCAGTTTAAAAAACCCGTTCTAAAAGAACGGGCCTCATCTAATACAGCGGTCTTTATTTGAATATGTAATATCAAAAAGCATATCAACTAGTATTAACTTAAAGCAGACAATTCTTTTATCTCTACTATTAAGCTTATGGAATAGCAGAAATTATAAGAAAAATAACAATTAAGTCTACGATAAGTGTACAAAGTAAAAATGGTCCAATGCCTATGAAATGTCCATTCTTCGAAAGACTATTATTGACTTCTCCCCATGGATAAATCCAGGGGATTCTTTTTTAAACCTTCATCAAA